>JBATEM010000267.1:0-5123 GCA_049664005.1 Candidatus Macondimonas sp. | reverse complement strand
CGCGCACGCAAGCCGAAGCCGAGGATCTGGCGCGTCAATCCCTGCAACTGACCACCAACCAGTACAAGGCCGGGGTGGTGAGCTATCTCAATGTGGTGACCGCCCAGACCATCCTGCTGGAAAGCGAGCGCACCCGTACGGCCCTGGTGGGCCAGCAGCTTGGCGCCAGCATTGACCTGATTCGGGCCCTGGGAGGAACATGGTCATCCGGGGCCGAAAAAGCGCCTGTCCGGGCCGACGTTGACAGCGCCCGGAAAAGCCCTTAGGGTTGCGCAATGTGCTCTCATCTTGATATGAACCACCTGCCGCGACTGTGAACAGGGTCTTCTTGGATCCAGTTCTTCGGCGCACTCTGGTGGATGACATGTTGAGACAACCCCCCTTCCCTTTCCTCCCTGATCAGGCCATTGGCTTGCTGCGACTGCGACGCGGTCGCCGGGCCTAGCGCGCGCCTGCCCGACGACCATCGCGAATTCCCTGGGCGCATCCAAGTCGTCAATCCCCAGGAGTCTTGCCATGATCGATCATCCGCATCACAAATACCGTCCCGTTGCCGCCCTTGATTTACCCGATCGGCGCTGGCCGTCCCGACAGATCGTGCACCCGCCACGGTGGTGCAGTGTCGATCTGCGCGACGGCAACCAGGCGCTCGTCGAGCCCATGGACAGCGCGCGCAAGCGCCAACTGTTCGAAACCCTGATCGCCATCGGTTTCAAGGAGATCGAAGTCGGCTTTCCGGCAGCATCCCAGACGGATTTTGATTTTGTGCGAGAGCTCATTGAGCAGGACCGCATCCCGGATGACGTCACCATCCAGGTCCTGACCCAGGCGCGCGAGGATCTCATTGCCCGCACCTTCATGAGCCTGAAGGGGGCCAGCCACGCCATTGTGCATGTCTACAACTCCACCTCCGAGGCGCAGCGTCGGCTGGTCTTCGGGCAGGCACGCGCTGGCATCCGCGCCATTGCCGAGCAGGGCGCCCGCTGGGTCGCCGAGCATGCGGCGCGCCAGCCCGATACCGACTGGGTGTTCCAGTACTCCCCCGAAAGTTTCACCGGCACGGAGCTGGATTTTGCCGTGGAAACCTGCAGCGCCGTGCTGGACATCTGGCGGCCAACGGCCGCGCGGCCGGTCATCATCAACCTGCCGGCCACAGTGGAAATGACCACCCCCAATGTTTATGCCGACCAGATCGAATGGATGCACCTTCATCTGCCGCGGCGGGACGGCGTGGTGCTGTCCGTGCATCCCCACAATGACCGCGGCACAGCGGTGGCAGCGGCGGAACTGGCTCTGCTGGCGGGTGCCGACCGGGTTGAGGGGACCTTGTTCGGCAACGGCGAGCGCACCGGCAATGTGGACATCGTGACCCTCGCGCTTAACCTCTATACCCAGGGCATTCATCCCGGGCTTGATTTTTCCCGCATCAACGACATCGTGCGCGTGGCCGAGACCTGCAACCAGTTGCCGGTGCATCCGCGCCATCCCTATGCGGGTGAACTGGTCTTCACGGCCTTCTCGGGCTCCCACCAGGACGCCATCAAGAAGGGCCTGACCGCCCGCGATGCAGACGCCCCCCCTGTACCGGTGTGGGAGGTTCCCTACCTGCCCATCGATCCCAAGGACGTGGGACGCAGCTACGAAGCGGTGATCCGCATCAACAGCCAGTCCGGCAAGGGGGGCATTGCCCACCTCATGGCCAGCGAGTTCGGATTGGACTTGCCGCGCCGTCTGCAGATCGAGTTCCGCAACCGGGTGCAGGAGGTGGCCGATGCCAGCGGCAAGGAGATCAAGGCGCCGGATTTGTGGGCGATCTTCGAGGCGGCGTATCTCAAGATTCCCGGCGGCCATGCCCTGGTCGATTACCGCGAGGAACCCTGTGGAGATGCCGGGCGACAGCGGCGGGTGCGCGCCATGCTGCGGGATGCCGCAGGTCTGGACCAGGTGGTGACCGGCGTCGGTCGAGGTCCGGTAGACGGCTTCGTCCACGGTCTGACGGATTGGCTCGGCATGCCGATTCAGGTGATTGATTATCGGGAACATGCCATGAGCCCAGGCGCCGATGCGCGCGCGGCGGCCTATGTGGAGCTGACCGTCGGCGGCGACGACAAGGCGGTATTTGGGGTGGGACTGGACGAGGATGTCACTGCGGCGACCCTGCGCGCGGTCTTGAGCGCCGTCGATCGCCATGCGGCGCGAGGCAACATGCAGCAAGCAGAGGAATCGCGGCGCCAAGGCGGCGGCTGAGACATCAAGGTGTGCCTCGGTCCGGGGTGCGGACCGGGGCACGCCCTACCAGTGCAGGGCACGCAGGCGCGCGATCTTCTTATGCTGATGCGCCTGCATGCGCAGCAGAATGTCGCGCAGGGTTTCGATGGCCCGGCAGATATAAGGACCCTTGTTGAGCATCACGCATTCGGCGCGCACCCCCATGGCCGCATCGGTCACCTCGGACCGGGTCGGGGTGCCCTTGCGCGCCAGGGATTCAAGCACCTGAGTGGCCCAGATCACCGGCACATGGGCCGCCTCACACAGCCATAGAATCTCTTCCTGGATCTCTGCCAGGCGTTCCGGGCCGATTTCAACCGCCAGATCCCCGCGCGCCACCATGACCCCCATGGGTCGCCGCGGGATGACGGTGAGCAGGATTTCCGGAAGGTTGCGCACCGCCTGGGCCGTCTCGATCTTGGCCACGATGGGCACGTCCCGAGCGCCCCGTCGATCCAGCTCCGCCATCAGGGTCGCCACGTCCTGGGCCGTGCGGACGAAGGAATAGCCGATCACATCCGCTTGCCCGGCGGCGAGATCCAGCATGTCCAGATCCTGCCCCGTCAAGGCCGGCAACCCCAGCATGCTGTCCGGAAAATTGAGCCCTTTCTCTCCCCGGATCTTCTCCCCTTCCGCGCGCGCGCGGGTGATACGCAGCACAGCGCCCTCGGGGATCAGCGCCTCCACCACGGCGCCGATCTTGCCATCGTCAATGAAGACGCGGTGTCCCACCTGCAGGTCATCGATGACCTCAGGGCAGCTGAGACCGATCCGGGCCATCTCCACCACCGCGCCCTCGGCATCGCGGCGCGCGGCCCGGCCGGGCTGCGTATTCCGGGCCAGTAACAGTTGCTCTTCCGGATGAACCACCAGGAAACCGGGTTGCTCCGGAAATGGACCGAAGCAGCCCTCGCCCCGTCGTACCGGAAGTGCCCCGGGACGCCACCAGCGACACGGCATACCCGGCTCGACATACGCCGTGTGCCAGATCTGGCCCTGCCAGTGGCCGGCGGCATCACACCCCGTCACCTCCAATTCGCGCAGCCGGCCACGGGTGTCCCGAAAGCGCAATCGATCACCGACTTGCAGATCGCTATAGATCGCAGGGGTCACCGGCAGGATACTCGGGGAGCCGATCGGCGGGGTTTGCGCCGGCGCGAGCGTCACCTCGGCGGGCGCAATCACCCGGCCCGAGGCATCGCGGGGCGGGTGGATGGCGAAGATCGGTGCGGCGGGCACGCTGGCAGTGCGGAGTTTGGGGCCCGGCAGATCCATATAGATCCGGCACGGCACCTGCAGCGCCGCGCTGGCCTGACGCACCTGATCGATCATCCGTGTCCAGGTGGCTGCATCGTCATGGGCGCCGTTGATGCGGGCACAATCCATGCCGGCGCGCAGCATTGCCGTGACCAGATCGCCCTGATCGGCGGCTTCGCTGGGCAGGGTGACCATGATATAGACCCCCTCGCCGTCGCGGTGCGGCCCGAACAATCGCTGCGTATGGGCGGCGAGCAAGGCTTCGCCTTCCTCGATGGAAGGATCCTGGCTTGGCTTCGACGGAGTCCAGCTTCCCTCCAGTACCCCCGCCAACAGGGCCAGCACCCGGTCCAGGTCATGGAGCAAATGCGCCTCGGAGCGCCCCAGCGATGAAAGCCCCTGAGCGCTGAGGCGCTTTTGCAGCGAACGCAGGTCGCTGCGACGGAAATGAATGTAATGCAATAGATTACGCACGCTCACCGCGCCATCATTGCTGCCGGCTTCCGGGTGCCAGCGGGTCATGTCCGCCAGCGCACCCTGCACGATCCGCTCGCGCAAGGCTTCCAGCGCCGCCCGCAAGGCAATGAGTTCCGCCTGTTCCGGAGGTGGAGAATGGTCGGTGCGATCCAAAGTCGTCATGGCGTGGTTTCCCTGGCTTGAGCATGATTGTGTCCACTGTAAGACCCGAAGATGACAACTGAAGCGACTGCGGGAACGGCGCCGAATATGTTAACTTCGTTGTCCCAACGCAGATTGCCAGAGCCTTCTGTCATCATGGCCTTTGCCTTCCCCTCGCCCCGACACACCGATCGCGCCGTCCGCGCCATCCTCCAGGAGCGGATGCGCAAGGCCCTGGAGCACCTGTCGGCACCAGAGCAGGATCGTGCCGAGGGTATCCACGAGGCCCGCAAGCGCTTCAAGGAAATCCGCGCGGTGTTGCGGCTGGTGCGTGATATGCCCGATCTGGATGCGCCCGGTCTGGCCCTGTGGTTCCGGGACGCCGGGCGCCAGCTTTCGGGAACCCGCGATGCCCAGGCCTTGGTGGAATGCTGGGACAAATTACACGCAATCGATCCCAAGCCGCTGGAAACTGCTGCTGGCCGCGCCCTGCATCAGATGCTGATCGAGAACGCCCATGCGCACCTTCACGAAGCCGATGCGCTGACGGAAACCCTCGTTCACCTGCGGATTGAATTGGCTGAACAGATTGCCCGCCTGCCAGTCATCTCCGGGGCCGAAACAGGTTTTGATCTCATCCGCCCCGGTCTGGCGCGCAGCTATCGGTCCGGTCGGCGCCGGCTCGCCGAGGTCACCCAGAGCCCCACGCCGGAGGCCTTTCATGAATGGCGCAAGCGGGTCAAGGATCATTGGTATCACATCCGGTTATTGACCGGGGCCTGGCCGGCGGGCCTGGGGCAGCGGCAGGAGCTGCTCAAGGCACTCTCGGATCAACTGGGGGATGATCACGATCTGGCCGTGTTGAGGCTGCAATTGCTGCACTGGTCCGAGCGCATCGGCTGGGATGCACAGCAACAGCGCCTGCTGGGCGCCATCGGTCGCCGCCAAGCCCTGTTGCGCCGCCAGGCCCTGTCCCTGGG
>JBATEM010000266.1:0-11838 GCA_049664005.1 Candidatus Macondimonas sp. | reverse complement strand
ATGCCGTAATGCTGGGCATAGGTGCCGAGCTTGTAGCTGAAATGGGTGCTGAAGGCCGCCACCAGGAACCAGAACAGCCCCACCCAACCAGCCAAGGCCAGGACGAAACCAAGCAAGGCCACCTCCGCTGCCCACCCCCGCAACAACCGATTGCGCCAGGACAACACCGGCACGCCCCTTTTATTCAGGCGCTCGGTCTCTATTTCCCAGGCCACCTGGTAGTCCTGCGGGGTGGTGCGCAGGAAATAGCGCGTCACGCTCTCGCCCCGGAAGGCCGTGCTGGAATCGCGCCCCGTCCCGACCGACAGGTGGTGACCGTAGGGATGCTCCACCGCGTAATAGGTGAACAGTCCGAACAGTGAGCAGAACCGGGCAATGCCGATCGAAACCCGCTCCCAGGTGCGATGCGCCAGTTCATGCCCCACCGACACCGAGCCAATGCCGGTAATGGCAGAGAACAGCAGGGCCGACAGCAGGTAGGTGGACAGGCCGTCACCGGCGTGTGCCGCCATCGCATCAAACCCCGTGATGGACGCGATGACCGCAGCCAGACCAAAGAGATCACCCCCATTCCGGGCATGGGCGAGGGTCCAGAGGAAGCCCGCGAACGCCGCCAGCACGATGGGCAGATAGGTCCACATCAGCCACACGAACAGCCTGGGATGGGCGTATTCCGGCGTATCGAGCCCTTCCCCTGTGCCCCACTCCAGGGCCAGGACCACCGTCAGTCCGAGCAACAGCCCGGTCATCGTCACGGACGGCCCCACCCACAGGGCATAGACGGCCGCCCAACCCAGCAGGAAGGGCAGCGAAAAACGCACATATTTCCAAAGGGTTCCGAAAATCATCGTCAACTCCCGCGCATCACCGCGCTCAGCCTGTGGTTTCCTGTGCCAGCGGCGCCGGCGCCGCCGTCTGTCGGGCCAGATCCCGCAAGGCCTTGTAATGGGGCTTGCCTATCAATGTGGTGGGGAACACGTCCACGAAGATCACCCGCCGCGGCCGCTTGTAGCCGGCGATCTTGTCGCGGCAAAACGCCATGACATCCGCCTCGGTCAGCGAGGCCCCTTCGGCCGGCTGAATCACCGCCGTCACCAGATCCCCATACTGGATATCTGGCGTGGCCGTCAGGCCCACCTGCTCCACGCCGGGCATTTTCTTCAGCAGGGTTTCCACTTCTTCCGGGTAGACCTTCTCGCCGCCCGTATTGATGCATTCCGAGCCGCGCCCCACGAAGGTGAAGGTTTCACCGGACTCATCCAATCGCGCCAGATCACCGCTCATCAGCCAGGTTTCGCCTCCGAACTCGCGGATCAACTTGCGGGTTTTCTCGGGATCCTTGTAATAGCCCTGAGGCGGCACGCGGGTGCACCGGGCCAACTCGCCAATCTCACCGGGCGCGACAGGCACGCCGGTCTCCGGATCAATGATGCGATTGCGTTCGGAAACCGGGAAGGTGACCTTGTTGAACACTGCATCTCGGCCGGTGTACATCTGGAAGGATATTCCCGTGATTTCAGAGCCCCCGATGATATCCACGAAACGCGCCTGGGGCAGATGCGTCTTGAGCAGGCGTTCCTTGACATCGGCCCCGGTGGGCATGCCCACGGCGCCGATGAGACTCAGATGCTGGATCTCCTGCGCGCCGCGTTCATCCAACACCGCCAGCAACGGCCGCAAGGTGGCATCGCCGATGGCCGCAAGGAAATTGATGCGGTGCTCCCGGATCAGATCGAACGCCTCGCCGGAGTCATAGGAGTGGCCTTCCAGCAAATACACCGTCCCACCCATCTTGGTCAGGGCATGGCTGACCCCCCAGCCGACAGAGTGCATCATGGGACTCACCACCAAGGCCCGGGCACGCCCCTGCATGCGTCGGGGCATGAATCGATTGTTGGCCAGCGGCGCGTGCTCCACCGCCCAGGTCGCCCACTGCGCGGTGCGTGGACTGGCCAGCAGGCGGCGGCCCCGGGCCGTATCCAGCCACCTGCCGCCGGGCAAGGCCTGCAGCTCGGCGCCGTCCATGCGGCTGGTCCGGCGCATCATGCCGGGCAGAAAACTGGCCAGGGCTTCGACTGCCGTCTTGAGCATGTCCCGTTCGGTGTAGGAAATGCCCTTGGGTAACCCCGTCGTTCCCCCGGTATAGATGTTGTAGCCGGTGTCCTCGTCGCGCTGCTCGGCCCAGAGCAGCGGGGGCTTGTCACGCGATGCCTCGCGCAGCAGGGCTTCGTAGTTGTATATTCCCTGCTCGGGGTCCGCGGGAACATCGTCCAGCGCGATGATGAAGCGCAGCAAGGGCAGTTGATCGCGGATGCGCTGGATGATGGGCAGAAAAGCCGCCTCCACCACCACGCCAACGCTATCCGCGTTTTCCAGCACATGGCGCAGCTCGGCATCCTGGAAGCGGTAATTCACCGGCACGCTGACCAAGGCATCCTTCCAGCAGCCATAGCTGCATTCCAGGAACTCGATGCGATTGGTCAACAGCAACGCGATGCGCTCGCCCCGCCGCACCCCCAGTTTCAGCAGGGCGTTGCCGAACTGGTTGGCGCGGGCATTCAGGTCTTCGTAGGTGCGCAGCCGGCGTCCCTGAACCACGGCCAGGGCGCCGGGGATGAAGCGCGCATTGCCTTCCAGGCCGTCCACAAACGTATGTCGTCCCGCCATGTCACTCCCCTCGCTCCGATTGCAGGCCCAACAGGCCATTGAACAGTCGGTATGTCATTTATTACAGGAGTTAAGTTGAGGGCTATCGGGGTGTCAAATGCAACAAAAAAACCGCCACCGGGAGCGAGCCCGGCAGCGGTCGTTATGTGGGCACGAAAGTCGGGTCAGACGGTGGCGGCCTGGACTTCCTCATGGGCGGCGGCCGCCATCAATTCCGGCCGGCCGCTGCACAGATTGGCCTCATGCGCCAGGCGACGCTCCTCAGGGGAGGCATACAACCGATCCCACTCGAGCAGCGCCGGCGACCAGGTCCGATGCCACAGCGCGGGAATGATCGCCATCCCGATGGCGCGGAAATAACCCATGTTGTGCGGCAGGCGCGGCGCATGCACATCTTCCAGCCGCCAGAATTCGCGGTTGGGGTCCAGATGATGCTGGGAGTGGCGGCCGATGTTATCCACGAACCAGTTGGTGACCCGATTGAAGGAATCCCAGGAATGGTGCGCCTTGATTTCCGATCCCGGTACCCGGACGATGCCGTAGTGCTGGCTGTAGGTGCCAAGCTTGTAGCCGAAATGGGCGTTGAGCACCGCCACCAGAAACCAGAACAAGCCCAGGAAGCCGCTCACCGCCAGAATGAACACCACCAAGGCCGCTTCCGCCGCCCAGCCCTGCAACAAGCGATTACGCCAGGTCATGGCCGGCAAATCGAGCTTGGCCAGCCGATCCTTCTCGATGTTCCAGGCAGTGGAATAATCCTGGGGCGCCGTGCGCAGGAAATAGCGGTAAACGCTCTCCCCGCGCAGCGCGGTGCTGGAATCGGCAGGCGTTCCCACCGTGAAGTGATGGCCGTAAGGATGCTCGATGGCGTAATAGGTGAACAGGCCGAACAGCGAGCAGGCCCGGGAGCTGAAGACCGAATAAGGTTCCCAGGTGCGGTGAGACAGTTCATGGCCGATGGACACCGAGCCGATCGAGGCGATCTGGGAAAAGAGCAGCGCGCCGATGAGGTAGCTGCCCCAACCGTCTCCCGCATGGGCGGCGATCATGTCGAAACCGGTCAGCGACTGGACGGTCGAGGCCAGCGCGAACAGATCCCCGCCATTGTGGCCATGGGCCAGCATCCACAGGAACGCCCAGAACGCCATCAGGCTCACTGGGAAATACGTCCACAGCATCCACACGAACACACGCGGATGGCCATAGGTGCGGGTTGCCTCATCGTTGCCGGAGACCCGTTCGGCCAAGGACAAGCCCAGCAGCACCGCGAGGATGCCCACCCAGACATTGGCGGGACCGACGATGAGGGCATAGATCACCCCAATCGACAGGGCAATCGGAACAAAAAATCGCAAATAAGCCCACCCGGCGCGGGCAGGCGACGCAATACCATCCATGTTGTCCTCCTCCTGGCAACCCCCTTCGGGGCGGCCCCCTCATTGTTTTATACGGCCCGTAGCAGCTTGCGCCACAGTCGTGGTCAGGGTCAAGCAGACCCGCCTCTCACGCGGAAAAGCCGACACCCGAAGCGATGGCCGACTTGCGCTCAGCCCATTTCCCCGTGCATTCCATCAGCGGCCAGCCTGTCCATGACGAGCCGCTGATAGGCAATGCCTTCTCGGGTGAAAGCCCGCCTCTAGGCTTCGGCGGCCTTCAGATCCACAACGTAGTCACGGTAACGCTGGCGCAAGTCGGCTTTCAGGATCTTGGCCATGGCATTCTTGGGCAGTTCATCCAGGAACACGACATGGCGCGGGCACTTGTAATCCGCCAGATGCTGGCGGCAGAACGCATTGATCGCCGCCGGCGTCAGATTGCCTTCACCACCCTTGAAGCCGGGCTTGGGCACCACCACGGCCAACACGTCCTCACCCAAATCCGGGTGCGGCACGGCGACAACCGCCGCTTCCAGCACCTCGGGCATTTCCAGGAGCACGCGCTCCACCTCGACGGCAAAGATGTTGTAGCCGCCGCGCAGCACCATGTCCTTCTTGCGGTCGGTGAGGTACACATAGCCGTCCGGGGCGATATAGCCCACATCGCCGGTATGCAACAGCTCACCGCGCCAGAGTTCCTTGGTGTTCCGATCGCCTTTGTAATAGCTGCGCCGGGCGATCCCCGAACGAAAGCAAATCTCGCCCACCTCGCCCTGGGGCAGGGCGTTGCCGTTGTCGTCGACAATCACCACCTCGCAGCCCACCGGCTTCCCCACCGAGCCTGGGTGATCGAGGATGTCGCGTGGATTGGGCCCGAGCATGCAGGCCGCCCCGGCACCACCTTCGGTCAACCCATAGCCGTTGAGCATCATGATCTTGGGCCAGACCTCCATCATCTTGCGCACGGTGTCGGGCTGGATCGGGGCCGCGCCGAAGAAGACAAACTTGAGCGAGCTGTAATCGTAATCCTTCACCTTGGGGTGCTTCATGGCCAGGTTGAGCATGGTCGGCACGCCCATGATGGACGTTGCCCGGTGTCGATCGATCGAGGCCAGCAACTGTTCCGGATCGAACTTGGGCAGCACGATCTGGGTAATGCCGGCGCGGATGCTCATCAGCATCAGGCCATGGCAACCCGTGAAACCGAACAAGGGCACCGCGTGCAACAGGCTCTCACCGAACAGGGCAGAAAGCATCTGGCCCAGGTTCTGCTGGCCCGGCTGGTCGGCCAGATTGCCCTCGGGCACCAGTACGCCCTTGGGCATGCCAGTGGTCCCGGAGGTGTAAAGGAGATCTGCCGGATCCAGATCGCCAGGCGGAGGATCAAGCGGCGGATGATCGGTCGAACCCGTATGCAGGACATCGCCCAAAGCGATGAAGCCCGCTGGCGCCTCGTTGCCGGTAACGAAAAACGATTTCAGGTTGAAGTGGCCGGGACGACCTTCAATATCGACGGGTTTGCCCTGCGCCAGTGCCGCCAGGGTGTCCAGATGCGCCGGACCACTGATCAACGCCACCGCATCGCTGTGCTCCAGCACATAGTATTTCTCGGGCGGCGCCCAGCGCGTATTGATCGGCACTGGAACAGCGCCCAGCTTGTGGATGCCGAAATAGCTGGCGTTGAACAGGCAGGCCTGATCGTTGGCCAGCACCAGCGCCACCTTGTCGCCACGCCGCACCCCGGCGGCATGCAATTGGCTCGCGATGCGGCTGCTCGCGGCATCGAGCTCGCGGAAGGTGACCTCGCCATCTTGGGCGATGACTGCTTTCTTGTCGGGTTTTTTCTGGACGGACTGGTGCAACAGGTCAATGACAGCCATCGATATCTCCTCCTTGGATCATTGTGATGAGGACCGGAACCGGCATCCGCTGGGCCCTCGACCAGCTTCCTGCCGGTGGGGTCGAATCTAACATACTCCTTGTTCAAATATTCATCCGCACCCCTGCGCGACACCATGACGCCCAGATAGGCAACAACCCACAGTGCCCTTGTCAGCACCACAAACGCGCTGCCACCGCGGAGCGCTGTTTTGCTGGTTACCGTGGAGCACCATAAGTTGCGCGCCGCACGCGCCCGGTTGGATGCCTGTGCACAGGCATCACAACAGCCATTCGATGGGCAGCAGAGAGAGCAGGAACACGCCGCTCCGCTTCAGGAAATCAGTGCCCGGCTCGGTGTCGTGGCGGATCTGGATGCTGCCCTGCCGCTCCAGCCAGTAGAGCCGCCCATCCTTGCCGAGGCGCACTTCATAGGCATTGGCCGGAATGGCTGCATCAAAGGCGGCAGCGATCTGGCGGGCGAACCGCGGGCTGTCGATAACAAGGCCTGATTCGGTATTGAGATTTGCAGAACGCGGATCGAAATTGAACGAGCCGATGAACACCCGCTCGCCATCCACCGCGAAGGTTTTGGCATGCAGGCTGGAAGCACTGCTGCTGAAGGGAGCTGTGGGCTTGTCATGTCTGGTCTCGGGTGACAGGCGGCGCATTTCATACAGCGCGATACCGGCCTCCAACAGATCCTTGCGCCATTTGACATAACCGGCATGGACGACGGCGACATCGGTGGCGTCCAGTGAGTTGGTCAGGATGCGGACCGTGACCCCGCGCGCGGCCATCTCGACAAAAGCGTCCACCCCTGCGGCGGTCGGAACGAAATAGGATGAAACCAGGGCCACATCCTGTTCGGGTGCGCCGATGATTGCCTCCAGTTGATAAGTCAGCAAGCCTTTCGCTTTCGCTTTGCCGAGCCCCTTGCGCGGATCGTCACTGACCAGGCGGGTTTCTGCCCACTCAAAGTCCAGCGTGCCGTCCATTAGCACGCGGATGAAATCCGTGCGCCAAATGGCCTCCCGATAGGCCGCGGCCTTGGGATGGCGGATGACTTGGGACGCCTTTGCGGCCAGTTGCGCCAAGCCATCAGAATCGACATGAGGCAGGATCTGGTTGACGGGATAGGACGAGTCGCTGGCCCAGTAGCGGTCGAAATCGCTGGACACCGCGCTCACCACTGGACCAACGGCAAAAACGTCCAGATCGGCAAACAACATGCCCTCGGCGGCGCCGAAGTATTCATCCCCGACATTGCGCCCGCCGAGGAGGGTGGCCTGGTTGTCGGCGGTGAAGGATTTATTGTGCATGCGCCGATTGGCACGGGGGAAATCCGTCAGATAGCCCAGCCACTTGGGATTGCGCACCACAAACGGATTGAACAGCCGGACTTCGATGCGTGGATGTGCGTCCAGCGCGGCCAGTTCACGATCCAGTCCGGCGACCCCATTGTCATCAAGCAACAGCCGCACGCGCACGCCCCGATCGGCGGCAGCATGCAAGGCCTCCAGCAGCAAGGTGCCGGAGAGATCGTCGCGCCAGATGTAATATTGGACGTCCAGGGTCCGCTGGGCAGTCTGCGCCAGCAACACGCGGGCCGCGAAAGCATCTTGCGCGTTCTGCAGTAAATACAGGCCACTCTTGCCGGGATGTTCGCTTGCGCGCGGCGCAAGGCTTGCGCCGAGTCTGGTGGCGCGGCTTTCGACCTCGCCCAGCGCCGTTGAAACCGTCCGGTGACTTACCGGGGGCAAGGCGCATTCTGCCACCAGAAAAAAACAGCAAAGCAAGCAAAGAACTTGCATCACACTGCGGGTGGGCGGACGGATGTGACCCATGGGGATACCCCAAGCAGGCGCACGGCCTGGGCGGCGAAACGGCGGCCTGTGCCGGGCTGCGTCATGATCGAGGCGGGGGCGCTGAGGCATGAGCCTTCTCGTAAGTGCAGGGCGTGCCCAAGCATGCCGCAACCAAAGCGTTTACGGGAGCCATGGGGTCGGTGACGCGCCGCACCAACGCCGCAGGTTCCAAGGCGCCATCCTGAAACAAACGCCGCCCCGGATCTTCCCGAGCACGAACAGTTCACCGCCCGGCATGGGCAAGGCTCAGCGGACAGTGAAGGGAGCGAGGATCCGCTGCGCGATGCCGGTCAGATCGCCGTCGAAATGATGCCCGCCGGGCAAGGCGACCACCGGCAGGATGCCCTGCAGCCGGGGACAGAGGGATTCCGCCGCCTCATCCTTCCCATAGACACACAGCGTGCGCGCCGCCGGCAGCAGGCGCACCTCGGGCAGGAGGGGGAGATCCGCGTCCCCAGGCGCATGCCACCATTGGCTGACCCGGAACGTGAATGCCGCCTGCTCGCCAGGACCCAGCAGGACGATGCGCTCCACGCTTGCCTGCACCTCGAGAGACAGGCGGTTGAAAGCAAAGGGCAGCACGTTGGCGCCCTGGGAATAGCCGATCAGGATCACCCGCGACCGCTGCCAGCGCGCGCCATAGTCCGACACGATGCGCTGCAGATCGGCCGCCAGTCCTTCAGGCGTGCGCGACTGCCAGAAATAGCGCAGTGAATCCAGGCCCACCACGGGCACGCCGCGCGCCGCCAGGGCCTTGGACAGGCTGCGGTCCAATCCGGCCCAGCCGCCATCCCCGCTCAGCAACACCGCCCATACCGGCGCGTCAATCGCGCCTTGCGCCGGAATCTCGATCAGCGGCAGCTTCCCGGCTTTCACCACGGCCACTGCCGGCTGTTCGGGGAGGCGAGCGGAGACCGCGCGATAGGCTTGGCGCAGCGCCTGCGTCGCTCCGGCGTCGACCCGATGGGCCAGGGGCAGCGGTTCCATCGGCACGCGCAGGGCAGCGGGAATCTGGTCCAGAAAATGACGCGTGGCGGCCAGCGTCTCCCGTCCTTCCACCACCGCCCACGGGGCCAGGGCGCTGGCCACGGGCTGCAGGGTGGCGAGCATGCGCCCGGGATCAAAGGACGCCGTCAGTGCTCGGCCGGGACACAAGGGGAGGGACAGGGCCAGCGTCGGGGCAAAGTCCAGGGAAAAACCGCCAACGAAGCTGTCCAGCGGGGCCTGGGCGAGTACGGCATAAGTGAGCGCGGCGCCGCTGCCGCGACCCCCGACCCAAGGCGGAAGATAACGCTCCAGACCCACCCGTGCTTGCACTTCATGTGCCAGATTTTCCAGATCTCCCGCCGGCAGGATGCAGTCGCCATCTTCCTCGGCCATGTGCGCCAGCAGGGCTGGGGTGCTCACGCTGATCACCAACGCGCCCTCGTCCGCAAGCGCCCGGGCCATGCCGCGGTCGGTTCCGGTGCGGCTGTACCCGGGCATCAGCCACAGCACCACCTGGCGGACATCGCCTTGGGGGAAATCCAGCCACACCCGATCGAAACGACCGTTGGAAAAGGGCTGGCTGGCGTCCTGGCAAGCCGTGAGCACGGCCAGCAAGACCATGACCAGGAGGCGTCGCGTCACTTGGCCACCACCCCGCGCAGCCCGCCACTGATCAAGGCAGCGATATCGGCGAGGGCCATCAGGGGCACCAGGCCACCCGGCGCGGCGAGGTAGCGCGGCTCCCAGACCGGATCGAATTTTTCCTTGAAGCGGCGCACACCCTGAAAGTTGTAGAAACGCTCGCCGTGCTCGAAGAACAGCCGGCCCATTTGCTGCCAGGTTGGCGCCCGATCGTGCTGGGCCATGCCCGCCAGGGGCGCCATGCCCAGACCGAAGCGCGCCACACCCTCGGCCTGGTAGTACAACATGAGCCGGATCAGCAGGAAATCCATGGTGCTCGGTGGGGCGTCCGGCAGGTAACGCATCAGGTCGATGCGCACCTCCTGCCGGGTCTCGGTGAGCAGGAGATTGGCAAAGGCCACGGCCCGGCCACCCTGACGCACCAAGGCCAGCGGCAAGCGCTGCAAGTAGGCGGGATCAAAGGCGCCCAGGGAAAAGCCTTTCTCGCGGGCATGCTGGCTGGCGAGCCAGGCATCGGAAATCGCCTGGATCTCCCCGAGCACCGCATGCACATCTTCCGGAGCCAGGATTTCCAGGCCCAAGCCTTCCCGCTGGGCCCGGTTGTCGGCATGCCGCAGTGGCGCGCGCTGCGGCCCCTTCAGGCTGAATTCGGCAAGCGGGACATGCGCGGCTTCCCCCAGCTTGAACACCCGCAAGCCAGCATCGAGATACCAGGGCAAGGTCGCAGGGGTAACCTGATAGAACACCGCCCGCCCGCCATGGGCGCTGGCCAGCTCCACGAAGCGCCAGACCAGATTGGGGCCTTCCGCGCGGTCGCCTACGGGGTCACCCAATGCCACCCAGGAGCGGCCGCTTTGGCCGTACATGATGAATGCTGTCCCGCTCGTCGAGAACAACAGCGATTTGTCCCCCATCAGCGCCAGGCAGGCCTCGGCGGAATCCTGCCCGCGCACAATGGCCGCCGCCTGATCCAGCGCCTGCTCCACTGGTACCTCGGCGGCCGCGCCCGCAGGGCGGAACAACTGCCACAAGCCCAGCGCAGCCGCAACCAGAATCACCACCGTCACCGCCCGCAAGGAACGGGAGACATGGGCGTCAAAGGCGAATTGCCACCACAGCGCATGGGCGTAGTCGATATCGCGATAGGCCAGGAACAACAGCCAGATCATCGCCCCTAGCACCAGCGCCACGGCGATCAACCATTCCGTCTCGAACGACTGGCCCAGCAGCGAGGAGCGGCGGTTGAACTCGGCGCGGAACGCCCACAACAACCCCCCCAGTCCGGCCAACCCCAGGGCCTCGATCCAGGCAACCCCCTTGGGCAGGGCCAGCACCGCAGCAACCACCGTCAACACCAGCGCTGCCCACCAGGCCGCGTCCAGGCGATGCAGCAATCCGCGGGCGATGAACAACAAGGCCAGCCCGGCCAGACTGCCAATCAGATGCGCCGCCTCCACCACCGCCAAGGGCACACGCAGGGCGAGCAGGTCCTGGGCGGCGGCGGTCGTGGGCGTCACGCCGGACAACAGCAGCCAGACTCCGGCCATGAAGGCAAAGATCGCCAGCAACACCGGGGAGAGATGGGCCGCCGCCCGCCCCACGGGGGTGTCGGTGGCACGATGCAGTTCATGATCCACCAGCAGGAGGGTGGCCAGCGCGAGGGGGAGCAGGAAATACACCCCGCGGAACAGGATCAGCGCGCCGAGGATGGTTTCCATCGGCGCCAGGGATCCATAGGCCAGCAGCATGACCCCCTCGAACACCCCCAGCCCACCGGGGACATGACTCAGCACCCCCAGGCTGATGGCGATGGCGAAGTACACCAGAAAGCCAGCGAAGGACACATCGGTCTGGGGCATCAGGAACCACAAGGCGGCGGCACAGGCCGCCAAGTCGATCACCGAGATGACCACCTGCTGCAGGACCAACCCGGCCGGCGGCAGGCTCAGGGTGGTCCGGCGCCCGAGGCGAAGGGCCGATTGCCGCGCGCACAACCCGATAAAGCCCGCGATTGCCAACAGCGTCACTGCCGCGCCGGCCTGCAGCAGAACGGCAGGCACGGGCAGCAGGGCCGTCACGCTGTGCGCGCCCCACAGCATGCCCGCCGCACCGAAGACGGTGACCCCCAATCCAAACGCCCCGGCGTTGAAGCCAATCACCCGGAAGATCTGGCTTGTCTCCAGCCCGGCGGCCGTATACAGCCGCATCCTCACGGCGCCGCCGGTCATCACGCCCAGGCCCACGGAGTTGCCCACGGCATAGGCAATGAAGGCCGTCAGCATGGCCGTCGCAGGACGCACCGTGACGCCGACGTAGCGCAGGGCCGAGAGGTCGTAACCGGTCAGGGCCAGGTAGCTGATCGCCGTGGCCAGAATGGCGGCGGCCAGGCGGTTGTAAGGCGTGGCCGCCATGGCCCGGGT
>JBATEM010000265.1:0-3214 GCA_049664005.1 Candidatus Macondimonas sp. | reverse complement strand
AGCAGCACGCACAGGGGTGCGGCGGCGAGGGGCAAAACCACTTGCAGGACCGGGAAATGGGCGGCGATCACAGGCTGTTGTCCTGGCGATGAATCTCGTCTTCCTCGATGGCGCCGTAGGCGCCATGGATGCGGATAACGAGAGCCGCCGCCAAGGCCGTGGTGGCGATACCGACCACGATGGCGGTCAGGATCAGCACATGGGGCAAGGGATTGCTGTAGGTCGAGAATCCCGAGGCGATGATGGGGGCGGTGCCGCCGCGAACCTTGCCCATGCTGATGTACAGAAGAAAGACCGAGGTTTGGAAAATGTTCAGACCGATGATCTTGAGCACCAGGTTGCCGTGGGCGATGACCATGTAGAAGCCGATCATCATCAGCACAATCACGACCCAGTAGGGAAAAAGGCCCGGCAGCGTCATGGGGATTCCCGAGCGAATGCCGAAAAAATCTGGATCATGACGCCCGCCACGGTAATCCCAACGCCCAGTTCCACCAGCAGGATGCCCAGGTGTTGCCCATGGTGGGGATCGTGCGCCAGCACGTTGTAGTCGAGGAAATTCCCGCCCATGGCAATGCCCGTGAAACCCACGCCGGCATAGATCAGCACTCCCAGGGCCATCATGGCCTCGGACACGGGGGCGGGAATCAGGGTTTCCGCTGCCGCAAGCCCTTCGACCAGGGCATAGAGGATAAAGCCCACGGCGAACAGCACGCCGGCCTGGAAGCCGCCACCGGGACCGAAATCGCCGTGGAATTGCACGTAGAGCGCAAACAGCCAGATGGCGGGCGCCAGCAACCGGGCGGTGACCCGCAGGATGACCTGAGCGTCCATCAGGAGCGTTCCTCGCCCTGGCGGCGGCCCCGTAGCAGGGCCAGCACCCCGACGGCCGCGGTCAGCACCACGGTAGTTTCCCCCAGGGTGTCGTAACCCCGGTAACTGGCCAGCACGGCGGTGACCACATTGGGCACGCCCGTGGCGTTCGGCCCGTCGCGCAGGTAATCCGGTCCAACGTGTTGGTGAATGGGCGCTTGCGGATCGCCATAGGCGGGCATGTCCAGGGTGCCGTAGACCAGCGCCGCGCCCGTCACCATCACCACAATCAAGGGGATGAGCGGCGTGTGGGTGGGCCTGTGGGTCATGCGGCTGGTGCGGTGCAAGGTGGCGAGCAGCAGCACGGTGGAGATGCCCGCGCCCACAGCCGCCTCCGTGAAGGCCACGTCCACCGCGTCCATGAGCACGAACACCCCGGCCGAGAGCAGGCTGTAGAGCCCCGCCAGCATGACCGCGGTCACGCCATCGCGCAGGCGCAGGATGGCGAGCGCGGTCAAGCCGAGGAAGCTCAGCACGGCGAGCAGGATCAGGGTTTCCATGAGGGGTCCTTGCCGAAGTGCCGGTGCAGCACGCCGTCATGCAGCGCGGCGCGCGTCAGGGCATGGCTGGAGACGGGGTTGGTCAGCGCCAGAAATACCAGGATCAGGGCCAGCTTGACAGTGACTAGCCAGCCGCCACCCAGCGCCATCAGCCCCAGCAGGGTGGCGAAACTGCCCAGAGTTTCGCAGACGCCTGCCGCATGAATGCGGGTGAAGAAATCCGGAAAGCGCAGCACGCCCACCGCGCCAACCACCAGAAAAAACCCACCGATCGCCAGCAGCAGGGCAGACAGCAGCGGCAGCAGGGCGTCGCTCATGATGGGCTTTCCTCATTGCCGACAGGCGGCGCCACGGACGTGCTGAAATCGCGCCGCTGAATGAATCGCAACACCGCGATGGTGCCGATGAAATTGATGAGGGCGTAGCTGATCGCGATGTCCAGCCATTCCGGCCGACCCATCAGGAATCCCAGCACCGCGATCAGCAGCACGGTCTTGGTGCCGAACAGATTCACGGCCAGGATGCGGTCATACAGGGTCGGTCCACGCAGGGCGCGAATCAGGCTCATCAGCATTGTGACCAGCAAGGCCAGGCCGATTCCGGCGATGCCCCAGTTCGTCATGCTTGGCTTTCCAATGCGGTGACGCGGCGATCCATGTCGCCGGTCTGGAGGGATTCGGCACCCTCGCGCATCAGCGCATGGATCAGAATGTCGTTGGCGCCCACCCCCATCGACACCGTGCCGGGGGTGAGGGTAATGGAATTGGCGTAGAGCGTCCGTCCCAAGCTCGTGCGCTGGCTGGCGGGGACGCGCACGGCGGTGGGGGTGAGCGCCAGGCGGGGCCGCAGGATCTCGCGGGTCACCTGCAGATTGGACAGCACGATTTCCCTGCACAGCCAGGCCAGGTAGCCGACGACCGGCAGGCCCATGTGGCGCAGGCCGACAGGACGCTCGGCCCCGTCCATCCGCTGCGCGAGGAACCCGACCAGGAGCACGGAAAAAATGCCGAAACCGACAATCAGGGGTTCCGTATGACCGGAAAGCAGGCCCCACAGCAGGGCCAGCAGGATGAGTCGGATCAATCCTTTTCCCATCTCGGTTGTCGGCTCCCTTGCTGAATGTGCTCGTTGGATAGGGCTTGGCTAGCCCAAACTACCCAAGGGGAACTTGACGGTCAACCCGAATCAACGTCGTGAGTGGTGTGGGGCCGTGCTTGATTGGCTGCGGGCCGGTTTCCGCGCTGGGCTGTTCACGAGAAGCTGAGCGAGTTGTTTGCGACGCCTCCAAGCCTGCTTTTGTAGCCCACGCGTCAGCTACACCGCATGATCAATAATGGCCTGATCAATAGTGGCAGGGGCTCATGGACCTGATCTCCATAACAAACGCGACGTCGGCGTGGGACAGCGCTTGATCTCATGATGGTTAATGGGGAGTTTGCGGGAGGTATGCCTTGGTGTGAGCTGTCCGCGCAATCCGTTGAGGTCCGATTGCCGCAGGGGACGACGATCGGCGACAATGGCAGGCTTTGCGGGCTGGGTCGGTATGGAACAGCTGAGGCCAGTTGGTCGGCTGTGCCACACCACGGGATGATTTAACGGGGGAACGATGCCGTCACGTCGAAAACTTGCCAACGCCATTCGGGCGCTGGCCATGGATGCGGTGCAGGAGGCCAAATCAGGCCATCCAGGCGCCCCGATGGGCATGGCGGATATCGCCGAGGTGCTCTGGAACGATTTCCTGCGTCATGATCCGGCCGATCCACAGTGGCCCGACCGCGACCGTTTCGTGCTCTCCAACGGCCACGGCTCCATGCTGCTCTATGCCTTGCTGCATCTGTCCG
>JBATEM010000264.1:0-4010 GCA_049664005.1 Candidatus Macondimonas sp. | reverse complement strand
ACCGTTGCGATCACTCCAGGCGGTGGCATCGCCGCCGTTGGTGACCTTCACCGTGACCTTGGCCTTCTTGATCGGCTGCCGATTCTGATCAACCAGGCGAAATACCAACATCGCTGTCTCCTCCATTCTGTTTTGGATACAAGGCGCGCAGGCTGCAAAGATCCCGCAACCCATGCCCCATGCAGTGTAAGCGGCGCTTGGGAAAAAGCGAAGATGGCCGGTGGATCCGATCAGTCCGTGCGAAGCAGGTAGGCGCTCCAATCGCGTCGAGCGTCACCAAACGCCAGGAAATAGGGGTTGAGGATGTCCGCCTTGGTGTTGTAGCGCATCGGGGCGCCGGCCAGGTCGGTGAGCTGCCCACCCGCCACTTCAAGCACCGCCTGAGCTGCCGCAGTGTCCCATTCACTGGTTGGCCCCAGGCGCGGATAGATATCAGCCTTGCCTTCGGCAACGAGGCAGATCTTGAGGGAACTGCCCATGCTGGTCAGATCGCAGGGCCCCAGCCGCTCCAGATAGGCCGCTACCTCGGGGCTCTGGTGGCTGCGGCTGGCCACCGCGACCACGCGTTGACCCTCTGGACAGGGCCTCACCGCGATGGGATGGATCGCGCCCGCCGCTTCGGCCTTGAATGCCCCGCGCCCCACGCTCGCGGCGTAATACACCCCGGTGGCGGGCACATGGACCACGCCCAGGACGGGGCGATGCTTGTCGATCAAGGCAACATTGACGGTGAATTCGCCGTTGCGCTTGATGAATTCCTTGGTGCCATCCAGCGGGTCAATGAGCCAGTAGCGCGCCCAGCGCGAGCGCTCGGCAAAATCAGGCCGCCCTCCCTCCTCCGACAGGATGGGCCAGTCCGGTGTCAGCGCGCTGAGCCCGTTGACGAGGACGTGATGAGCGGCCAGATCAGCTTCCGTGAGCGGGGAGGTGTCGTCCTTGTCGCTCACCGTGAAGTCCGCTGCATAGATCGACAGGATGGCCTGGGCAGCCTCAGCCGCCAATTTCACCACTGGGTCCAGCAAGGCATCGAATGTCGGCATGGGCATCAATCTCACTCGGATAGGATCGGCTAAGCTTGCTCGTCTCCCCCACCGGAAACGGCATGGGGGCTTGACTTGAGGCGTGCCGGCCGGTCAGCCCGATGGCGCCCACGCGGCGCCTGCAGGTCCGGGACCGGCACCACTGGGATCTTGTGGCCGATGTAGGCCTCGATCTCGGGCAGGGCATAGCAGTAATGCTCGCAGCACAGCGAAAACGCATCGCCTTCGGCGCCGGCACGGGCCGTGCGACCGATGCGATGTACATAGTCCTCGGCATCCTGCGGCAGGTCGTAGTTGATGACCAGCGCCACATGGGGAATATGCAATCCCCGCGCGGCGACGTCGGTGGCCACCAACACCTGCACCCGCCCCTCGGTGAACGCCGTGAGCAAGGCAAGACGCCTGTGCTGCGGGACATCGCCGCTGAGCCGGCCGACAACAATGCCCTGACCCTGGAGCCGCTGCTCGATCTTTTCGGAGGCGCGGCGGGTGTTGACGAAAATGATCGTGCGCTCGCCGGGCATCTCGGCCACCAGCGCGCGCAGCAAGGGCAGCTTTTCCTCGCTGGACACGTGGTAGAGGCGCTCCCGCGCGCCAACGGCGGTCATCTGGTCGACTTCGGTGCGCACCAGCCGAGGGCTGTTCATGTGCTCGTAAGCCAGCTCCGTCACCCGGTGGGACAGCGTCGCCGAGAACAGCATGTTCAAGCGCTGCTCGGGGGATGGCATGCGCCGCAACAAATAACGCACGTCATTGATGAAGCCCAGGTCGAACATGCGATCGGCCTCGTCCAACACCACGACCTCAACCGCTTTCAAATCGAAAACACCCTGCTTGAAGTAGTCGATGAGCCGCCCCGGCGTGCCAATCAGCACGTCCACCCCGGCTTCCAGGGTTTCCCGTTGGGTGTGATAACCGGTACCGCCATACACCACTGCCACACGCAGACCGCTGGAGCCGCCAAGCTGCTCGGCATCACGGTGAATCTGCACCGCCAGCTCTCGGGTCGGCGCCAGAATCAGGGCGCGAGGCTGATTCAATCGGCGCCCCGCGGGCGGAGCATGGGTGAGCAGACGGTTCATCAGCGCCAGCAGGAAGGCCGCTGTCTTGCCGGTCCCGGTCTGGGCCTGTCCGGCCACATCCTGGCCGGACAGCGCAAGCGGCAAGGTCGCGGCCTGAATCGGTGTGCAATGGGCAAAACCCGCCGCTACCGTGCCCGCCAACAGCGCGGGAGCCAGATTCAGATCGGAAAACGACAGTGGGGCATCCAGGGAAGAATCAGGGGACGTCATCCAGGCCACCGGCAGTCTTGACCCTGGGCAAGGGTAAGCGGGGCGCTATTGCATTTGGGGTGGATCACTGGGTAAGCTAACTCCGAGCAGTAAAAATAATTGGTCTATTCTGCCTCATTCGCTTAAGCCGCGTCACATCCGGCTTGGTTCCCCGCCGACGCATCCTTCGCGTTTCCGGCACGAGCAAATCCAAATTTTTTTTCATTTTGTGGAGGTACGGTTCGTGAGCGGTGTCGTCACCCATGTTACGGATGATAATTTCGAACGGGAAGTGCTCCAGTCTCAAGTTCCCGTGTTGGTTGACTATTGGGCCGAGTGGTGTGGCCCCTGCAAGATGATCGCCCCCCTTCTGGACGAGATTTCCGGGGAATATGCCGGTCGTCTGAAAATCGCCAAGCTCAACATTGACGAAAATCCCCAGACACCCCCCAAATACGGCATTCGCGGCATTCCGACCCTGATGCTGTTCAAGGGTGGCAATGTCGAGGCCACCAAGGTGGGCGCATTATCCAAATCCCAGCTGGTCGCCTTCCTGGACAGCCAAGTATAAATTCACCACGAATGACCTGATACCAAAAGCCCCCGTCCGGACAGGGGGCTATATCTCCCCACAATGAAAACAAATGACGCCAGCAATCATGCCGCTCCAGTCCCGGAGTGACTCCTGACCAGCGATTTCCGAAGCTCACCGATCCAAATCCACGGATCGGTTCCCGCCAGCCATTCAACCCTTCCAATCCCAGCGCAGACCTTCCCCTGAGTAAACGAGCATGAATCTGACCCACCTGAAAAAAATGCCCGCAGCCGAGCTTGTCGCTCTGGCTCAATCGATGAATATCGAAGGCGCCGCCCGCTCCCGCAAACAGGACATCATCTTCTCGATCCTCAAGCAGGCCGCCAAGAACGGGGATGAGATTTCCGGGGACGGCGTGGTGGAGATCCTGCAGGACGGCTACGGCTTCCTGCGTTCGGGGGACAGTTCCTATCTGGCCGGTCCGGATGACATTTACGTCTCGCCCAGCCAGATCCGGCGCTTCAGTTTGCGCACCGGCGACACGGTCACGGGACGCATCCGTCCCCCCAAGGAAGGCGAGCGCTATTTCGCTTTGCTGAAAGTGGATGAGATCAATTTCGACCGTCCCGAGGCGGCCCACAACAAGATTCTATTCGAGAACCTCACCCCCCTGTTCGCCAAGGAAACCCTGATCCTTGAACAGGGCAACGGCAGCACCGAGGATCTCACCGCGCGCATCATCGACATGATCTCGCCCATCGGCAAAGGCCAGCGCGGACTCGTCGTCTCGCCGCCCAAAGCCGGCAAGACCATGATGCTGCAGAACATCGCCCACAGCATCGCCGCCAATCACCCCGAGTGTTACCTCATCGTCCTGCTCATCGACGAGCGGCCCGAGGAAGTCACCGAAATGAGTCGCTCGGTGCGCGGGGAAGTCATCGCCTCCACCTTCGACGAACCCGCCACCCGCCACGTGCAGGTCGCGGAAATGGTGATCGAGAAGGCCAAGCGGCTGGTCGAGCACAAACGGGACGTGGTAATTCTGCTGGACTCCATTACCCGGCTGGCGCGTGCCTACAACACCGTGATCCCCTCCTCCGGCAAGGTGCTCACCGGTGGCGTGGACGCCAACGCCCTGCACCGCCCCAAGCGGTTCTTCGGCGC
>JBATEM010000263.1:0-7958 GCA_049664005.1 Candidatus Macondimonas sp. | reverse complement strand
GACCGCGCCGGCGGCCGGGCGCCGGCCATTCGGGTTCCAGGCGCAGGTCGGTGATCACGTTCTGGGCCACCCATCCGGCCATGGTGCGATCGCGCAGATGAGCGGTATCGGTGGCCGAGCGGCCGGCCGTACCGACCAGGGCGGCCAAGGCCAGCGCAACTACCAGCAGCGCCACCATGACCTCCAGCAGCGTGAATCCCGCGCCGCCTCGTGCGCACTTCAAGGGCTTGCCGCCTCGATGCGAATCTCCCCCAGCGCGTTGCCAATGAGGGTGCGGCGCGCGCCGTCCCGTTCCAGTTCAATGTGAAACGGGCTCACCTCGCCACTGCCCAACAGATACACCTGAGGCAGGGTAGATCCCGGGGGCGCCGCAGCCAGCGCGCGTCCCTCCACCCGCACGCGCCAACGCAAACCCACAGGCCATGCATGATCAGGACAGGGCGAATCGGCGGGCGCTTCCCACCGCCCGGCGCGATAAGCGAGGAAACCGTAGCCTTGCGGACCCAGTCGCAGGCCCAGATGGCGCGGCCCGGCCAGCGCCTGATCGAGCGCCCGATCCAGACACAACGCCACGCGATCGGCCTCGCGCTGTAGCGCTCGCCCCGGATCCCCGCCACGGGTGGACAGCAGCACCGCCGCGCTGACGATGCCCATGATCACCAGCACCACCATCAACTCCACCAGGGTGAATCCCGCGCCGCGTTGCGACATGCCTCAGTCCAGCGTCCAGCTCTGGATATCGGCGTTCACCCCCTCGCCCCCGGGTTGACCGTCGGCGCCCAAGCTGCTGATGTCCACTTCGCCATGCACACCGGGGCTGAGGTAGAGATAGGGATGCCCCCAGGCATCCTTGGGCATGCGTTCCAGGTAACCCCCCTTCTTATAAGCTGGCGGTAGGGGTTCTACGCTGGGCTTTTCCACCAACGCATCCAGCCCCTGGTCGGTGGTCGGATAGCGGTAATTGTCCAGGCGATACAGGTTCAGGGCGGTCTGCAAGGCGCGCAGGTCCTGCTTGGTCTTGGCCACGCGCGCCATATCGGGTCGATCCATGATGTTCGGCACGATCAAGGCCGCCAGGATCCCCAGAATCACCACCACCACCATGATCTCGATGAGGGTGAAGCCCCCCATTCGCTTGCGCTTGCACATGATCTCTCCCTAGGCCATCAGTTGATTCAGATCGAAAATCGGCAGCAGGATGGCCAGCACGATCACCAGCACCACACCGCCCATGAGCAGGATCAGCAGCGGCTCCAGGACGCGCACGGCGGTATTGATCCAGGCTTCCTGATCCTGTTCCAGTTGCTGCGCCGCCCGCTCCAGCATGTCCCCCAGCCGCCCACTGCTCTCGCCGCTGGCGATCAGGTGCAGGGTCATGGGCGGAAAACGCCCGGTGCGTTGCAGGCTGGCAAACACGCCGCTGCCCTCGCGCACCCGCTCGGCCGCCGCCAATACCGCCTGGCGCAGCGGCAGCCGAATCAGCACGGCGGCAGCAATGTGCATGGCCTCCATCACCGGCACCCCGCTGCTCACCAACAGCCCAAAAGTGCGTGTGAAATGGGCCACATCGGTACCCACCAGTACATTGCCGACCACCGGCAGGCGCAACAGCAGATGTTCCCAGCGGCTGCGGAAGGCCGGTCGGCGCAGGGCCCGCAAGAACGCCATCAAACCCAGCGTCCCCAGCCCCAACCCCCATAGGCCCCAGTCGCGCAAAAAGGCGCTCAAGGCGATGAGTGCGCGGGTCAGCCAGGGCAACGGCCGGTTCATCCCTACGAAGACCTGCACCACCTCGGGCACCACGAACACCAACATGGCGATGACGATGCCCACCGACACCAGGGTGAGCAGCGCCGGATAGATCAACGCCGCCACCACGCTGCGCCGCAGTCGGTCGCGGTTTTCGGTGTGATCGGCGAGCCGCTCCAGCACGGCATCGAGGTGGCCGGTCTGCTCGCCGGCAGCCACGGTGGCGACATAGTCCTCGGAGAACACCCGCGCAAACCGCCGCATCGCCGCCGCCAGTGACAGCCCTTCGCTGACTTGGCCATGCAGGGCCAGCAGCACGCTGCGGGGCGTCCGCTTGGTGGTCTGGGTGGCGACCGTGTGCAATGCCTCCGCCAAGGGCGCGCCAGCGCGCAGCAAGGTGGCGAGTTGGCGGGTCATCAGGGCCAGGGCGCGGGTGCCGATCCCACGCACGCTCCGGTGCCCGCCTCGTGCCTCACCGCTCACCGGCGTCACCACCAGTGGGGTGAGACCCTGATCGCGCAAGCGCGCGCGCACCTGGCGCGGATGGTCGCCTTCCTGCACCCCACGGTGGCGGACGCCGCGGGCGTCAATGGCCTCGAACTGGAATGCCGCCATAGTCCGATCATTCCTGCCGGCTGACCCGCAGGACCTCCTCCAGGGTGGTGACGCCGGCGCGGACCTTGTCCAATCCGGCCTCGCGTAAGGGCGGCGCCTGTTGGCGCGCCACTGCTTCCATCTCGGCCTCGGCGGCACCGTCATGGATCATGCGGCGCAGTCGCCCATCGATCCCGATCAGTTCGTAAATCGCGGTGCGCCCCCGGAATCCCGTCTGCCGGCAGGCGGCGCAGCCCACCGGATGGTAAATTGCCTCTGGCGCCGTCCCGCCGCCCTGGCCCAGCAACTCACGCTCACGCGCATCAGGGGCGGCCGGTTGCTTGCAGGCCGGACAGAGCTGGCGCACCAGGCGCTGGGCCGTGGTGGCCAGCAAGGTGGACGCGATCAGGAAGGGTTCAATCCCCATGTCCACCAGCCGGGTCACGGCGCCGATGGCGCTGTTGGTGTGCAGGGTGGAGAGCACCAGATGGCCGGTCAGGCTGGCCTGCACCGCGATGCGCGCGGTTTCCAGATCGCGAATCTCTCCCACCATCACCACATCGGGATCCTGGCGCAGGATGGCGCGCAATCCGCGGGCAAAACTCATCTCCACCTTGGGATTGACCGCCGTCTGGCTGATGCCTTCCAGGAAGTACTCGATGGGATCCTCCACCGTCATGATGTTGCGGCTGGCTTCGTTGAGCCGGCTCAAGGCGGCATACAGGGTGGTGGTCTTGCCGGAACCGGTGGGACCGGTCACCAGCAGGATCCCGTGGGGCTCGGCGATCCATTCCACCAAGCGCTCCCGATCCCGCTCGCCAAAGCCGATCTCGGCCAGGGACAGCCGTCCCGCCTGCTGATCCAGCAGCCGCATCACCACCCGCTCGCCATGGCCGGACGGAAGGGTCGACACACGCACGTCCACGGCGCGCCCGGCCACCCGCAGGGAAATGCGACCGTCCTGGGGCAGGCGTTTCTCGGCGATGTCGAGCCGCGCCATCACCTTGATGCGCGAGACCAAGAGCGGCGCCAACGCCGCCTTGGGGCGCAGCACCTCGTGCAACACCCCATCCACCCGGAAGCGCACCCGCATGGCCTTGGCGAAGGGTTCGAAATGAATGTCCGAGGCTCCCTCGCGCACGGCCTCGGTGAGGATGGCATTGATGAGGCGGATGATGGGCGCGTCATCGGCCTGCTCCAACAGGTCCGCCGGTTCCGGCAGGGCCAGCGCCAGATCATGCAGGTCGCCCGCCTGGTTGAGACTGTCAATGACCTCCGCGGCACCGGCACCTTCATCGGAATAGAGACGATTCAGCGCGGTCTCGAAGGCTTCGGCATCGATCTCCTCCAGCCGCAGCGGGCGGTCGAGCCGCGCCCGCAAGGCGCCCAGCACACTCAGATTGGCGTCGGGGCGGTACCAGATGAGCGCCTGATTCTCGCTCAGCTCACCCACCACCACACCATGCCGACGGGCAAAGGCAAAGGGCAGCAGCCCCCCTTCCTCAACGATGGACACCGCCCCCCTCCTCCACCGGCGCCATTTCCTCACCCGGCGCCACTTCGGGCAACAAGGTGCGTTGACTGGGCACGGGTTCCCGGGCGCGCCGCTGCTGCTCACGAATGACGTTGTATTTGCCATGGGTGGCAGTCATGTTGTCCTCGGCCATCAGCAACACGGTGGGCCGCAGGAACACCATCAGATTGCGCTTGACCACCCGGCTGTTGTCGAACCGGAACAGGGCGCCGAGCACCGGGAGCGCGGCCAGTCCCGGCACACGGCTGCGACCTTCCGAGACCTGATCGTCGATCAGCCCGCCCAGCACGATGGTGGCGCCATTGTCGACCAGGACATTGGTCTTGATGGCGCGCTTGTTGGTAACCACGTCCACCGCCCCGATGCGCGCCTTGCTGGCCTGCTCCACGCTGGCCACTTCCTGCTCGACCGCCAGCAACACAGTACCGTCCTCGTTGATCTGCGGTTTGACCTTGAGCGTCAAGCCCACATCCTGGCGATCGATGGTCTGGAACGGATTGATCGCGGAATTCGCCGCGCCGGTATTGGTGAACTGGCCGGTGAGAAACGGCACGGTCTGGGCCACGACGATCTGGGCCTCCTCGTTGTCGAGGGTGAGCAGGGTGGGCGTGGAAAGGATGTTGGTATCGGTATCGCTGAGCAGCGCCCGCAGCAGCACCGCCCAGTCGGTGCCGCGGCCGTTGACCTTGCCCACCGCCAAGCTGCCGCCTTGTCCCAGTTCCACCCCCCCCACGCCGCTGCTGTTGAGTGCCCCAGTGGTACCGGTGCTCGTCCCCGCACCAGAATCGGTGCGTTGCCCGAGCAGCGTGGTGGCCAGAGTGCCCAGATCCAGGCCGCTGTTGGCGAAATTGATCAACCCGAGGGGCCCGGAACCGTCGGAGATCCCGCTCACCGCCCACTGCACGCCCAGTTCCTTGCTGCGATCGGCGGAGACCTCGACGATCAACGCCTCCACCATCACCTGCGGGCGGCGAATATCAAGCTGCTCGATCACCGAACGGGCGGTCGCGATCTGATCGGGGGCGGCCGTGATGACCACCGCGTTGGTCGCGGCATAGGCCTGCACACGCGACTTGTCGGTGCCAGAGACGGCGCCAGCCGGGGCTCCATCGCCCGTCTTGCCGGTCACGACGCCGCCCAGGATGCCTGCCACGATGGGCGCCACCTGCTCCGCCCGTGCATAGCGCAGAGTCGCCACATAAGTGTTGCCGCCCGCACCGCGCGGCCCATCCAGCCGCTCGACCAACTGGCGCAACCGGGCACGGGTCGCGGCATCGCCGCTGAGGATGACGCTATTGGTGCGCTCGTCCGCCACCACGGCCTGTGCAGCCGCCCCCTCACCCGCCAAGGCCTTGAGCGCACGGGCTACCTCTGCCGCCGATGCCTGGGCGAGCGGCACGACCTCCTGTTGATTGTGGGTCGGGCGATCAATGGCTCGCACGATCTCCACCAGTCGCCCGACATTGGCCGCCAGATCGGAAATGAGCAAGGTATTGGTATCCGCGTAGGCCGCCACCAAGCCATTCTGGGGGACCAGCGGGCGCAACACCGGCACCAGCTGAGCCGCGGGGACGTATTTGAGTGTAATGACCTGAGTCACCAAACCGCCGCCCGCGGGTTCCGCCGTACCGACCCGCACCGGGGTGCCGCTCTGTCGGGCGTTGACGTCGGGCACGATCTTGATCACCGCGCCTTCCTCCACGGCGGCATACCCATTCACTTCCAGCACCGACAGGAAAATCTGATACACCTCCCCAGGTTGCAACGGCCCTGGAGACACGACTGTCACTCGGCCCTTGACCCGGGGATCGACCACGAAGTTGCGCCCGGTGATACGGCCGACCGTCTCGATCACCGCACTCAACTCGGCTTCCTGGAAATTCAGGGTAATCGGTTCCTGAACCTGGGCTTGCAGCGGGTTCTCCGCCACACTCCAAAACAACAAGGCCACCATCATCCCCATCCGCCATGGACTTGTTCTAGTTATTCGGCTTCTAGTCATTCGGCTCCCTTTCCTGCAATTCCCGCAACCTTTCCCGCAACCAGGCTGCGGTTTCCGGATCCCCTTCCGAGAGGGTTTGCAGCCATTGCTGTGTCTCGGGGTCGTCTTGCGAATCTGGAATTCCGATGTCATCAACAGACCTTTTATCCGGAACTGACCTGGACATTACCGTCGCCCGGTGCAGCGCCAGCGCCTCGATGCGGGCGCCATGCTGCAACAAAACCCGATCCGGCAGGATGCGATGCACACGGGCTTTATCTCCCAAGGCATCGCCCTCCGCCACAACACGGGGGTGTCCAGCGAAATCAATGATGGCCAAGGGTACGGCCCAGCCTGTGCTCACGCCTTGCAGCCGCGCTTCGAGTGCCGTAGGCAGTGCTGCCGATGGTGTGGACTCGGCACCATCCAGCAAAGGAGCGCGCAGGGCCAGCGCCAGAAAATCGACCGCGGGTGCGATCCCCGGCTCGGGCGCTGGTGTTGAAGGTCTCGCCGGAGCAGGTGCGCGCAAGGCCCACCCCAGATGCACAATCATCGCCATCCCAACCCCCATCGACACGATCAGGGGAATACGGCGGCGCAGTTCTCCCTTCAATGGACTGAGCATGGCCCACATCCTCCATCGGCAGAATGCGGGTGGCCTGCCCGCATGGCTCAAGCAGGTTCGTCGGCAGGGTAGCGGGAGAAAATGACAATGCGGTGTCCAACCCAGGCCAATTGCCTGCAATGCCGCGTTTTGATTTCCGCTCCCCTGCTTTTGACTCTCCTCCTGGGCTGCATTAATCTCTCACCCCTTCCAAAGGCTTAGCCTGGCCCGCATCGCGCCATCCCGCGCGCCCAGGACATGGCCATCGTTCACCATCCAACACGCTATCGTCGCACGAGGGAGTCCCGGTTCCATGAGCACCGACCGAATTCATCTGGGCCAAGTGATCAAGCAGCTTCCACGACTCGCTGCCCGTATCCCGAGCTTCCTGAAGGCGGGCCGGCTGCTCAACCCCCTGAACCACCATGCTTCACTCGGCGCGGTCATCGAGAACACGGCGCGCCGTTATCCTGATAATCCTGCCATCTTCTATCAGGATCGGCACTACACATACAAGGAATTCAACGCCCAGGCCAATCGCGTGGCGCAGTTCCTGATCCAGCAAGGCGTCAAGAAAGGCGATGTGGTCGCCCTGTTCATGGAAAACCGCCCGGAATTCCTGTTTTGCGCGGTGGGCATTGCCAAGGTCGGCGCGGTAGCCGCCCTGATCAATACCTCCCAGACCGGCAAGGTGCTCTCCTACGGCATCAATCTGGTCAAGCCGGTCCTGGCCATTGTCGGTGAGGAACTCATCGCCTCCATCGAAGCCGTGCGCGGCGAGCTGGACCTGCCGGCCAATGCCTACACCTTCATGGCCGATAGCGACACGCTCAAGGACTTTGGGCAGGAGCCGCAGGGCTACCAGAATCTGGCGCGGATCCTGTCCGGAATCAGTGACGCCAACCCCCCCACCACGGGCAGCGTGACCAAGAGCGACTTCCTCTTTTACATCTACACCTCGGGCACCACCGGCATGCCCAAGGCCTCCATCACCAATCACGAACGCTGGCTGGCGGCCCATGCCGGTTTTGGCCATGTAATCTCGGGGATGCGCTCCAACGATATTTTCTATCTCACCTTGCCGCTCTATCACGCCACGGGGATGCTGGTGTGCTGGGGGGCCATCGTCGCCGGTCCCGCCGCGGTGGTGATTCGGCGCCGATTCAGCGCCAGCGAGTTCTGGAAGGACATTCATCATTATCGTTGTACGGGCTTTGGCTATGTCGGCGAATTGTGCCGCTACCTGCTCAACCGCCCACCCCAGCCGGAGGATGCCGAGAACCCGGTACGCATGATGATCGGCAATGGCTTGCGGCCCGCCATCTGGCGAGAATTCCGTCAGCGCTTCGCCATCGACAACATCTACGAGTTCTATGCGTCCAGCGAAGGCAATGTGGCCTTCCTGAATCTCTTCAACATGAACAACACCATCGGCTTTGGAGGTGGCAATATTGCCTTGGTGAAGTACGACAAGGACGCCGATCAGCCAGTCCGTG
>JBATEM010000262.1:0-6461 GCA_049664005.1 Candidatus Macondimonas sp. | reverse complement strand
GTCTGGCGGTGGCGATGATCACCCGCATCCTGTTGTTGTTGTCGCTGGCGTGGATGGCGCGGCTGACGACGCCGCTGATTTCGTTCATGAGCTTTGATGTTTCGGGTCGGGACCTGATCCTGCTGGCCGGTGGCTTGTTCCTGCTCATCAAGGCAACCCTGGAAATCTACGACAAGCTCGAAGGCGAGGAAGGCGAACGGGACGCCAAGGCCATGGGCGGGTTCGTGGCCGTGATCCTGCAGATCGGGATCATGGATATCGTGTTTTCGCTGGATTCGGTGATCACCGCCGTGGGCATGTCGGATCACATTCCGGTGATGGTGATCGCGGTGATCACCGCCGTCCTGTTCATGATGGTGGCGGTCAACCCTGTGAGTGATTTCATCGATCATCACCCTTCGGTGAAGATCCTGGCCTTGAGTTTCCTGATCATGATCGGCATGGTGCTGGTCGCCGAGGGGCTGTCGTTCCACGTGCCCAAGGGCTATGTGTACTTCGCCATGGCGTTCTCGGTGTTCGTCGAGATGGTCAATATCCGCGTCAAGGGCGCGCGCGCCGTGGCGCCGGTGGAGTTGCGCCAGCCCTATACGGAGCGTCCCCGGGACCCGTCCAAGCCGGAATAACGCCCATCGACGGAGGATAGGCCTTGGCATCAGTTCAAGGCTGTTTGCTGGATTTGAGTGGGGTGCTGCATGTCGGCAGCGCCCCACTCCCTGGTGCCCGCGAGGCAGTGAGCCGTCTGCGGCGCCTGCCGATCGGCTTGCGTTTTCTCACGAACACCAGCCGTACCCCGCATGCCGTCCTGTTGGCCCAGATGAACCAGATGGGCCTTGATATCGCCGTAGGCGAGCTCTTGACCGCCCCTCTGGCGACGCGCCTGGTGCTGGAACAGCGACGACTGCGGCCCTATCTCTTGACCCATCCCCACTTGCGGCCCGATTTCGCGGGCTTGCCCAGGCATCGACCCAATGCAGTGGTGGTAGGGGACGCGGGACCCTACTTCAGTTACCAAAGACTCAATCGCGCCCTGCGGCTGCTGATGGACGGCGCACCCTTGCTGGCGATGGCGCAGAACCGCTACTTCATGGCGGCCGATGGGCTGAACCTGGATGCCGGCGCCTTTGTGGCCGGGCTGGAATATGCCGCGGGGCTTCGCGCGGAAGTCATCGGCAAACCAGCGGCAGCGATGTTTCATGCCGCCTGCGCCCAGCTTGGGTTGCCGCCGGATCAGGTCGTCATGGTGGGGGATGACGTGGAGGCCGATGTGCTGGGGGCGCTGGATGCCGGTTTGCAGGCGGCCTTGGTGCGTACCGGAAAATTTCGGGTGACTGATTCCGATCAATTAGGGAATCGGGCCCCTGTGTATGCTGATGTCATGGACTTCGTGGATCACTTGGAAGCCAGCCTCTGAGGCGCGCCGGGTGTCGGGAAACTGCGACACTGACATTTGAACATTGAGTTTCGTAAGGTACTGCCCTAATACCTGACGGGGGAACCCGGTCAACCCTCAATTTTACAGGAGCACCGCCGACAATATGTCATATCGGTCGGCCAGAATGCTTACCAACAAGAACGAGCAACAGGGCCCAGGCGGCTGCAGAAAAAAATCCCCATTCTCAATTCAGAGGTAACGAGCCATGAGTACGGCCGTACTGTTCAACCTGCCGGGAGCGTCCGGACATATCAATCCCACCGTAGGACTGGTGTCTGGCTTGATCAATCGCGGCGAGCGCGTCATCTATTACGCGGGAGAGGACAGCCGTCGGCAATTCGAGGCTTTGGGCGCGACCTTTCGCACCTATGCACCGTTTTTTGAGTACCAGCACAGCGCGGAGATGGCAACCTCGCTGCTGAATGGCGCCTTCATGATGCTTGGCCAAGCCGAAAACGCGCTGGCCGGCCTGGTCCGGGTCATGGAGCAGGACAAGCCCGACTACATTCTCTACGACTCCTGCTGTCTGTTCGGAAAATACGTGGCGCAGCGCCTCGGGGTCCCCGGGATATCCCTGGTCACCACCATCGTCAGCACGCCGCTGTTGTTGGCCTCCGATGTTCCACTGGCCTGGCAGGTGGCGAAGGAACTCACGGTTGGCGTGCCGCGGGTGTTTGAAGCAGTTCGCCGCATCAAGGATCTTCTGGCCTCAGTCGGACTGAAATACCGGGGACTGCTCTATCACATGTTTGATGTGTTCGCCAACGAAGGTGACCTCAACATTGTGTTCCTGAGTCCTTCCGCTCAGCCTTTTCATCAATTCTTGAAAAAGAACTATGTGCTGGTGGGCCCTTCCATCCCCGAGGGACGCGATCCGCCGGCCGATCTGCCGATCGGATTGGGTTCGGCCTTGCCTGTGATCTACGTGTCCCTCGGTACGGTCCACAACCTCAAGCAGGATTTTTACCGTCAATGCTTCAAGGCATTTGCCGAGCTGCCCTGCCATGTGGTGATGTCGGTAGGAAAGGATACGGACATTTCGACTCTGGGGCCCATCCCGGTCAATTTCACCGTGCGCAATCGCGTGCCCCAGTTGGAGGTGCTCAAGCGGACACGGGTCTTCGTCAGCCATGGGGGCATGAACAGCATCAACGAAAGCCTTTACTTCGGCGTGCCGCTGGTGATGCTGCCGCAGCAGGTTGAGCAGGGTTTCAATGCCCGCCGGGTGGAGAAACTTGGCGCAGGACGTTTGCTCAAATCCGAAAGAATCACCGTTGAAAGCCTGCGTGACACGGTGAGCCAAGTGTTGCAGGAAGAGCGATATCGACAGAACGCGGCGCAATTGGGCCAGCAAATGCAGAGCCTGGGCGGTTATGCCCGCGCGGTCGATGAAATCCTGCATTTCGTGCATGGCGACGCCCAAGCGGCGCTGCGCAAAACCGCCTGATCGTCCTGGAGGTCATCATCGATGCAACCGCATGGGTCGGACATTCGCCCTGTCCCGTTTCACCGGGGCAGGGCGTTGGTCATCAGCCTGACGGTTTCCCTGCTGATGCTGACAGTCCTGCTGTTCGCAGTGGTTACCCAAGTGGGTGTGGGAACCGGTGTTGGCCGTCCAGGCATGCGCATTGATGGTGTGTTGTTTGGCGCCACCATTGCGGGACCGACGGTTTCGCTCTGGCCTTTTCTGGCGGCTATCATCCTCTACCCGGCCTTGGCAGGCCGCTATTGGACGCGCGTTTTGTGGGTGCTGGCCCCTGTCGTCCTGATGTTGCTGGGGAATGGCGTGAACGCCCTGTTGCAGCCGATGGCGATCGCCCATGTTGTATCTCAGTTCGGCCTGGGTTTGGTCGTGGAGTGGACAGGCGAGACATGGCTGAACAGTGGGGGAAATCTTCCTGCGACTGGCGGTTTTTTTCTGGGCTTGATGCTACTGCTCAAAAACGCGGTGTTTGATCCTGCCACGGCTTCTCGTGCGTAAGGCCGTCCAGAGGTCGCGCAATGATTTCCCGATAGCGTTCCCAGGCAGGCTTGGGACTGTGATCGGCCCGTAATAGGCCGAAGTGGCCCTCCCGCCCCGATTCCTCGGGATTATCCAGATACTGATACAAAAAAATTCCAGCCGCGCCCCCTTCGCGTGTGGCTTCGGTGATGGCTTGGATATAGTCGGCCTGCAGGGCTTCCGTCCAGGGCGGGGTTTCGGTGTGCATTCCGGTTTCCAGGATGATCACGGGTCGCCCCTCACTGGCTTGGCGCGCGCGCGCAATCTGGCTTTTGATGTTTTCAGCCAAGGCAAGATCGGGAACGAAACCAACCGGATAAGTGTGGACACCGACCACATCATAATCAATGAGCTTGTTCATGCGCTCGATGCCCGATTCAAACCAGGCGAGAGGCGTAATGCTGATGATGACCTCCGCATCGGGGGCCTGTGTCTGTACCGCATGGGCCAGCGTCTGCATCACCTGATCCATGAAATTCGGTGTCCAGATGCCCACACGCCAGCCAATCAGGGTATGCACGTTGGGAATATTGAATTCATTTTCGAGCGCAAAACTGGGGATGCGTCCCGCGAAATGTTGCGTGGTGGTCTCGGCGTATCGCTTGAGTGCGGCGAGATACGCGGTTTCATTGAGATGCCGCGTCCAGGGCGGGCTGATGGGACGATTGCCGTTGTAGCCACCCCCTATTTTTCCCACCACCTTGAGGCCGCGCCGCTTGGCCGCGTCGATCAGGGGGTCGAAGTAGGAAAAATCCATTGGGCCATCGCGTGTCGCCTGGATGCGCGCCCAGGCAAGATCGATGCTGAGCCAGCCAATGCCCAGATCCGCCATGCGGTCGATATCCGCAGGGGTCAGATCATAGCCCGGCAAGGCGACATGATAAGCCACCAGTCCCCAGCGGAAAGCCTGGGATTGAGCCTTTGGCTGCATGGGGGAGGGGGAATCAGAAGGGTCAGCGTGTACGGTCAAAGCGGCGAGGCCAAGCCATAAAGCAGCCAGCAGCTGTCGAAGGCGCGGCAAGCCGGGGATCAGGGTGTGCATGGGCATCCCAAGATTGAAAGCATCAGCTCCACGAGGCAGCGCTGGAATCGAGAGTAGCCTCAAGCCGGATGCGGCGCAGCGGCCGCAACCGGCTGGTTTTACTTCAGGCCGCAGCCGCCATCAGGTCGGCATAACGTTGCAGATGGTAGTCGGTGGTCCCGAACATCGCGCAGAACTGGGTCAGTCGGCGGAAGTAGTGACCGATGTCCAATTCCTCGGTCATGCCGATGCCGCCGTGCATCTGCACGGCCTGCTGGGCAACCAGGCGCGCCTTTTCGCCGATGAATTGCTTGGCCGCCGAGACGGCCTTGTTGCGCTCCACCGGATCCGGGTCGGTCACTTTCAGGCTGGCCATGAGCAGCATGGAACGACAGGCTTCCACGGCGGTGAAGAGATCCACCGCGCGGTGCTGCAAGGCCTGGAAGGAGCCGATGGCGACGCCGAACTGCTTGCGGGTCTTGAGGTATTCCACCGTCTTGCGCATGGCGGCCTGCATGGCGCCCACGGCATCCGCGCAGGCGGCGACCGTGGCCCGATCCACCGCTTCATCCAGCAGGGCAAAGCCAGCGCCTTCCGCGCCGATCAGAGCGTCACTGTCGACCTCGACGTTGTTCAGCGTGACGTTGCCGGCCTGGCCGCCGTCCATGGTGCGCATGCCCTTGATGCTCACGCCCTTGGCCGTGCTGTCCACCAGGAACAGGGAGATTCCCTGCGGGTCCAGGCGATTGCCGCTGGTGCGCGCCGAAACGATCAGGACATCGGCGGACGGGGCGCCCAGGACAACGGCTTTCTCGCCGTTCAGCACATAGCCGTCGCCTTTCTTTTCGGCGCGGGTCTGTACATCGGCGGTATTGAAGCGGCTTTCGCGTTCCGTATAGGCCACGGCCAGCAGCTTCTCGCCACCGATCAGCGCCGGCAACAGGGCTTCTTTCTGGGCTTCGCTGCCGCCACGCTCGACCAGCCCGCCGGCCAGCACCACGGCGCTGAGGTAGGGCTCCAGCACCATGCCGGTGCCGAAGGATTCCATCACCAGCGTGATGTCGACGATGCCGCCGCCCAGGCCGCCGTGGTCTTCCGCGAAGGGAATGCCCAGCCAGCCCATGTCGGCGAATTGGCGCCAATGGTCCGGGCTGTAGCCGTTGTCCATCGCCAGCACTTTCTTGCGGGCATCGAAGCTGTAGTCGTTGCGGATGAACTTGTCGACCGCATTGCGGATCAGTTTCTGTTCGTCGGAGAGATTGAAATGCATGGGTCGTATCCTTACTTGAAGTTCAGGCCAAGGACCATCTTGGCGATCACGTTCTTTTGCACCTCGTCGCTGCCGCCGTAGATGGTTGCGGCGCGGGTGAAGGCGTAGCGCATCATGGTGGCGGAGAATTCCTCCGGCCCCACGTCGCCTTCCGCCTTCCAAGGCCAGGCATATTGGCCGGCCAGTTCCACGCCCAGCTCCGAAAGCTGCTGCTGCACGGCCGTGCCATCCAGCTTGAGCAAGGAGGACTCGGGTCCCGGCGCCTTGCCGGCGGCGGTGGCAGCCAGGGTACGCAGGTTGGTGTATTCCAGCGCCAGCAGGTTGATCTCGGCCTTGGCCAGCTTCTGGCGCAGAGTGGGATCGTCCATCAAGGGCGCGCCGTTGGCGCTGTTCTCGCGCGCCATGCGCTTGAGGTTGGCCATGTGCACCTTGCTGTCGGCGACACCGGCAATGGTGGTGCGCTCATGAGTCAGCAGGTACTTGGCCACGGTCCAGCCCTGGCCTTCCTTGCCCACCAGATTCTTCTTGGGAACCCGTACGTCGGTGAAGAAGGTTTCGTTGAGATGGTGCTCGCCGTCGATGGAGATGATCGGGCGCACCTCGATGCCGGGGGTGTCCATGTCGATCAGCAGGAAGGAGATGCCTTCCTGTTTCTTGCCCTCGGTGCTGGTGCGCACCAGGCAGAAGATGCGGTTGGCCCAGTGACCATAGGTGGTCCAGATCTTGGAGCCGTTGA
>JBATEM010000261.1:0-2083 GCA_049664005.1 Candidatus Macondimonas sp. | reverse complement strand
GCCTGCAGCCGCGCCACGGCCTCCTCCAGCGCATCGCGACGCCGGATGCGCGCGGCTGCCCGCCAGGCTTCGCCCATCCGCTCCCAGGCATCCAGCAGTTCAGCGATGGCCTCGAACAGCGGATGCTCCGGGGCGGCATGGCCTTTCTTGATGCGCCCGGTCAGCTTGGCCGGCGTCAGCGCTGCCCAGTCCTCGGCCTGCTCATCCAGCCGCTGCAAGGCATCCAGATCCAGTGCCGGCATGTCGCCCAACCGGTCCAGAGCGTCGCACCAGCGCGTGATTTTCTCCGGCTTGTAGGTCTGGCGGTTGAGTGCCGGGCTGTCCAGGAGCAGCTGACGCACCGCGCCACCGGCATTCCGCCATCGCAGCTGGAAGGCCTGCAGAGCGGCTTCCAGCTCCGTCCAGGTGACCGCTTCAGACTGCGGCGACATGGGCAAGGGATTCAGTTGCGCCAGCGGATGGCACTGGCGCAGCCGCAAATCCTCAAGCAATTGCTCCGGGGTCAGGCCCGCCCGGAGCAAGCCAAAGGCCCGGCAGGGATCGTCCAGAGTGCCTTCCAGACGGCGCCACGTATCGCGCGCCACACGCGTGATGGCGGCGCTCTCGTCGGTTGAAAGGATCAGGTGAGTGGGCAGGCCCGCGCTGAAGGCGTGGTCGCAGAGGGCGCTGAGACAAAAACCATGGAGCGTGAACACGGCGGCCCGGTCAAAACCCATCAGCGCCGCGTCCAGCTGCCGAACGCACTGGGCGGGGTCTGCGGCGCTGTCCCACAAGGCGCGTTCCACCGCATCGGCGGGCGGACGGGCGCCGGTGAATACCGCGTGGGCCTGCAGCAGGCGACGCCGGATGCGCGCTTTCATTTCGGCGGTCGCCGCCTTGGTGAAGGTGACCACCAGGATCTGCTCCACCGCGCGACCCGCTTCCACCACCAATCTGAGGTACAGATCGGTGAGTGTATGGGTCTTGCCGGTTCCTGCACTGGCTTCGATCAGATGCCGACCCTGCAAGGGCAGCGTCGCGGCATCCAGGACGCGCGGCGCGGTCACGATTGGCCCTGCTTCGGAAGCGGGATGGGTGTCACCAGATCCGCGGCCACCTCGCGCCAGTGCGCATCGATCGGCTGGGTGTCGCCGTAAAGCCAGCTCAGATAGACATCGGCCGCGCGGTGCGATTGGGGCGCCGGCACCAGGCAATCCCGATAGGCCTTTTGCATGGCAGCCTGTTGCGTGGCCGCATCCTGTTCAGGCTTCAATGCCAGCAACACCTCTGGAGGCAGGGGGATCGGCGCCTGCGTCAGCCCCTCCCGGTAATGATGCAGCCAGGGCATGAGATGCGTGGCTGCCTCACTCAGCGGTGGCCAATCCACCCCGCCCTTGCGACCGATCCCCACCGTCCGTGGCGTAAGCCCCATCGGCGCCACCGCGTTGAGGATCAGATGGTTGAGCCAGGCCTCCACCGTATGATCGGCTTTCCATTCGCCCACCCGGATGTGGAGCAGGCCGGCCGCAGCAACCCCGTTCAGCTGCCCCATGAGGCGCATGCCGTCCAGCTGCAAGTCGACCGCCAGCGGCCGCTCGTGACGATTCGCCAGATGGGGCGCGAGCCGACTCTGGAGCACGGCAACCTCGCTCGCCATATCGTGGCCCGCAAGCGCCCACCACGGGCCGGGAAGCAACTGATCAGCGGCGCGCAGCTGAGCCAGCATCGCCTCCCGGGACATTCCGAGCCTCATCCAGGCCAGCATCTGCGTGCGGATCTGCCAGCTTGCCAATGCGTCAAGCGCCAGCGCTTCCTCATCCGCCAGTGCCGCCTGCGCCAGATCCAGCGCGATGTCCAGGTGATGGCGCAGCAGATCGCGCACCGGATGGCGCCAGAAGCGCAACAATTCGGCCAGATCGACCACCGTCTCCGATTCGCCGGGCAGTGGGGTTGCGGCATTGAGCAGCGCCGCTTGGATCATGGGCGCACTCAAGGCGTGGGCCAGATCGCTGCGGTAACTGAATAAGGGGCCGTCCGGCTGGAAGTTTTTCGCGCTGAAGGCGTGCAGGGGGTGTTCCCAGACCCGTAATCGGCGCCAGTCGCC
>JBATEM010000260.1:0-3694 GCA_049664005.1 Candidatus Macondimonas sp. | reverse complement strand
CGCGCCCGCAACGCTCGGGTGTTCGGCTCTGTGTTGCATGGCCAGGACACGGACGGCAGCGACCTGGACATCCTCATCGATCCGACGCCGGAGACGACCTTGTTCGACATCGGTGCGATCCGCCATGAACTCGGCAAGCTGTTGGGGGTGTCGGTGGACGTGCTCACGCCAAATGCCCTACCGGACAGCTTCCGGGCGAAGGTGCTTGCGGAGGCTCGCGTGATATGACTCACGACCAGCCACGCTTGGCCGGTTATCTGGGCCACATCCTCGAAGCCATCGGACGCATCGAGCGCTACACCGAGGACATGAATGAAGATGCGTTCTTAAACAATCAATTGGTGCAGGACGCCGTGATTCGCAACTTCGAGATCATCGGCGAAGCCAGCAATAACATTGAGAAGCACTATCCCGAGTTTGCGGCTGCGCATCCTGAGCTGCCGCTGTCGTTTGCCTACCAGATGCGCAATGCCGTCGCTCACGGCTACTTCAAGGTGGACTTGGAAATCGTGTGGCGAACGATCCACCGCGATCTTCCGGGGCTGTATCGGCAGGTGCGCGAGCTTGCCGCAAAGCTCCCGTGACGACGTGCGGCCGGCTTTGCAGCCTGTGCAATCCGCTTGCGCAGGCCGGCAGCGCGATCAGGCGCCGGCGGGGGCGTAGTGCTGGGCGACCCATTGCCGATAGCGGCCATCCATGACGGCGCGCCACCAGTCTTCATGGGCCAGATACCAGGCGAGCGTCTTGGCCATGCCGGTGGCGAAGGTCTCGCGCGGGGCAAAGCCGAGTTCGCGCTGGATGCGGGTGGCGTCGATGGCATAGCGCCGATCATGGCCGGGGCGGTCCGGGACGAAGCGGATCAGGTTTGCGCTCGCTTGCCCCTGCGCCGGGGCGGCGTGTGGAAAACGGGCGCGCAGGGCCGGATCCGCGGCGAAGCTGTGGTCAATCAGCTCGCACAGGTGCCGGACGATGTCGATGTTCGCCCATTCGTTGTTGCCGCCGATGTTGTAGGTCTCGCCTGTCCTGCCTTGCTCCAGCACCCGCGCGATGCCGCGGCAGTGGTCCTCGACATAGAGCCAGTCGCGGATGTTGCGGCCATCGCCATAGACGGGCACGGGCCGGCCGTCCAGCAGGTTCACCAGCGTGAGCGGGATGAGCTTTTCCGGGAAGTGGTAGGGGCCGTAGTTGTTGGAGCAGTTGCTGGTGGTGACGGCGAGGCCATAGGTGTGGTGATAGGCGCGCACCAGATGATCCGAGGCGGCCTTGCTCGCGGCGTAGGGCGAGTTCGGCGCATAGGGCGTGGTCTCGCTGAAGGCGGGATCGGTGGGCCCCAGCGAGCCATAGACCTCGTCGGTCGAGACGTGGTGGAAACGGTGGGCGGGCGTGCGCCCTTCCTCCAGCCAGACCTGCCGCGCGGCTTTCAGCAGGCTGTGCGTGCCGTTGACGTTGGTGTCGATGAAGGCGTCCGGGCCCTGGATGGAGCGGTCCACGTGCGATTCGGCGGCAAAATGCACCAGCGTGTCGAGCGCTTCCTCGCGCAGCAGGGCGGCGGCGAGCGCGGTGTCACGGATGTCGCCATGCACGAAACGCAGGCCGGGATGGTGGCGCACCGGGTCGAGGTTGGCCCGGTTGCCGGCGTAGGTGAGCGCATCGAGCACGACCATGCGCGCGTCCGGGTGCTCGCGCAGCCAGTAATGCACGAAGTTGGCGCCGATGAAGCCGGCGCCGCCGGTCACGAGCAGTCGGTGCGGGGTGTGGCTCATGGGGGCGATCTCTGGTGTGGGTATCGAGGGTTCCGGTCCTGGTGCGTTCCGCTGGGAAATGCCGCTGCCCGAGGCGCCAGCGCCGGGCTCTACGGGTGGTATCAGGGTGCCGGGCGGCTCAGCATCAGGATTTGATCGAGTACGGCGCAGGCCTGGGCAAAGGCGTCGTCGGGCGCGCGGCCCAGGCGATGCGGCGCGGCGCGGCGTGCCCGCCAGTCAAACGACTTGGGTTGGTGGCACAGCACATAGCTGGTTTTCCCGGCTTTGCGTCCCGATGCGGCACCGATGGCCACGGCGAACGGATTGTCGGCGTTATAGGCGGCGGTGGTCATGGGCAGTCCGATGACGCGCGCGGTTCGTTCGTTGAACCGGCGCGGAGACAGCACCAGGAAAGGATGCGGGTCGCGCATTTCGCGCCCGGCCTAGGGATTGCAGTCGATCCAGATGAGGTCCTGGCGATCCGGGACCCAATCCGCCGGCGCTTGTTTGCGCGCACCTACCACTGTTCGGCGCCCACCGGCGGCGTCGGCAGGGCTTCGCCGCCGTGGCGGGCCGGATCGAAGCGGGCCAGCCGTTCATCCAGCGAGAGCGGCGGGTTTGCCGCCGGCATGATGATGACGCGGCCGTCCTCGGCCCAGATGCGGACTTTCTGGTCGGCGCGCAGCCCGACTTCCCTGGCGATGGCTGCGGGCAGCCTGACCCCAAGGTTGTTGCCCCAGTGTTTGATGCTCAGGACGGTTTCGGACATGACGGGTTTTCCGGTTGCGTGTTTAAACGCAGTTTAGACATGAGGCCATGCGGGCGCAATCGGGCGCATGTCCGCGTGCGCGCGCAGCCAGTAATGCACGAAGTTGGTGCCGATGAAGCCGGCGCCGCCGGTCACGAGCAGTCTGCGCGGCCAATCCTTTCCCCGGTTTGCGTGAGTGGATGCCAGAAGGCCAAGCCAGCCCATGGCAGGGGATGGCGTCATTCTGGCGGCGCGGGCGTCACTCCCAGATGGGTAAGGGCATAGCGCTGGATCAGCACGAAGTCGGCGTGCATGTGTTCCGTGAAGCGACAGGCCCATTCGAGGGCGGCGGCAAGGTCGCTGGGCCAGTCGGTTGCGCAGGCGGGGCATTTCAAGCCAGGCCTCGGCGGACGACACCAGCCCCAGGCGCTCCAAACGGTCCAGGTTATCGATGGCCGCCATGACGGGCTCGCCGGCGACACGCAACAAGGCGGGGATCAGTTTGTCGATCACCGTGTCCTGCATGCGGGCGAATTTGGCGCCGAAGGATTCCAGCCGATCGATGCCGCTATCGTCGCTGAGGAGCTCGCGGACCCGGCTGGCGTCCACGGCGCAGTCAGCGCCCAGCAGGCGACCGCGCACGGCCTGCAGGTGGACGTCTTCCCGTTCGACGAGTTGCAGCAGGCGAGCCAGCCGCTGTTGTTCGGGGGTAAATGGGGTCACAGGATGATCCCGGTTTGCTGGGCCTGTTGGTCGATGGGGCGCGGGGATTCCCCTTGCCGATGGACAACGATGTCGATGCGACGGTCCCCGAGTCGGCGGATCAGGCGCGCGTAGAGTTTGATCTCGCGTTCCAGCAGCTCGGCGGAATCGCCAGCGGCTTCGATGTGCAGGTCAATGTCTCCGCCGCGCGCCTTGTCGTCTACCCGCGAGCCGAACAGGCGCACGCGTGCGTCCGGTCCGAAGATCCGGGCGGTTTCCTCGACGATGGCGCGGCGTTGTTCTTCGGTCAGGCGCATGGGTTTTGCCCGCCCTTCTCGCAGATCAAGGTGTGGCCAGTTTATCCGCTCACCCCGCGCTGCGCAGGCCCCCTCACGGGGCCGGGCGTCCGGGTGCCTCGGCTTGCAAGGTGGCGAGCGTCTGGGCGAGGCCGATGCGCCAGTCTGGGGCGGCGAGGCCAAAGGTCTCGGTCATGCGCGTGCCG
>JBATEM010000259.1:0-9173 GCA_049664005.1 Candidatus Macondimonas sp. | reverse complement strand
CGCGGATTGTTCTGGAGGGTGGTGGAACGCTGATTGTGGGCGAGCGGGATGCGGGGCTGGTCGAGGTGGCCGTCGAGGGAGATGAATCCCTGCCGGCGCTGCTGGAGCGGGTGGGCCACATGCCCTTGCCGCCTTATATCCAGCGTGCGGATGAGCCGACCGACCGGGAGCGTTATCAAACCGTGTTTTCCGCTCATCCCGGCGCCGTGGCGGCGCCGACGGCCGGATTGCACTTCGATCAGGCGCTGCTCGAGCAACTGGTGGCGAAGGGTGTGACCCTGGGTACGCTGACGCTGCATGTCGGGGCGGGAACCTTCCAGCCGGTGCGCGCCGAACAGTTGGCTGAACATCGCCTGCACGCGGAACGGGTGGAAGTCAGCGCGACCTTGTGCGAACAGATCGCTGCCGCCCGGGCGCGCGGTGGGCGCGTGGTGGCGGTGGGGACGACGGTGGTGCGAGCGCTGGAAACGGCCGCCCAGGATGGCGAGCTGCGCCCTTATGCGGGTGAAACCCGATTGTTCATCCATCCGGGCCGTGCCTTCCGGTTTCGGGTGGTGGACGCGCTGATCACCAATTTCCATCTGCCCCGTTCCACGCTGCTGATGCTGGTGTGCGCTTTTGCGGGTCGGGAGCGGGTACTGGCGGCCTATGACCATGCGGTGGCAGCAGGGTATCGGTTCTACAGCTACGGGGACGCCATGTGGATCACGCCGGCACCGGGGGTGCGCCCATGAATTTCGAACTTCTGGGACGCAGCGGCGCGGCCCGCCGTGGTCGTTTGACCCTGGCGCACGGTCAGGTCGACACCCCGGGCTTCATGCCCGTGGGTACTTACGGCACGGTCAAGGCCCTTACGCCGGAGGAGGTCCGCGACTGCGGCGCTCAGATCCTGCTGGGCAATACCTTTCATCTCTGGCTCCGGCCCGGGCTGGAAGTAATCGCGGCCCATGGGGGACTGCACGGCTTCATGAACTGGTCCGGTCCCATCCTCACCGACTCGGGCGGTTTCCAGGTCTTCAGTCTGGCGGAACTGCGCCGGCTGACGGAGGAGGGAGTGCATTTCCGCTCGCCGATCGACGGCGATGCGGTGTTCCTGAGTCCCGAGCGATCCATGGAAATCCAGCGGGTGCTCAATTCCGACATCGTCATGGTGTTCGACGAGTGCACGCCCTATCCCGCGACCGTGGAGGCGGCCCAGGCGTCGATGGAGCTGTCCTTGCGCTGGGCGGCGCGCAGTCGAGCGGCTCACGAAGACAATCCCAACGCCTTGTTCGGCATTGTGCAGGGCGGCATGTACCCGGATCTGCGGCGCCGCTCACTGGAGGGGCTGCAGGCCGTGGGGTTTGACGGTTATGCCATCGGCGGACTGTCGGTTGGGGAGCCGCTGGCCGAGCGGCGCAGGGTGCTCGACGCACTGCTGCCGGAAATGCCGCAGGACCGGCCGCGCTATCTGATGGGCGTGGGTACCCCCAGCGATCTGGTGGAGGCGGTGGCGCGCGGTGTGGATCTGTTCGACTGCGTGATGCCGACCCGCAATGCCCGCAATGGTCACCTGTTCACCCATGACGGCGTGGTGCGCATCCGCAACAACAGGTATCGGCTGGATACAGGCCCGCTCGATCCGGCGTGCGATTGCATGACCTGCCGCAACTATTCGCGGGCCTATCTGCGTCATTTGGAACGCAGCCAGGAAATCCTGTTCGCCCGCCTGGCCAGCTATCACAACACCTATTATTACCAGAACCTGATGGCCCGCATGCGAGCAGCTATCCACTCGGGAACATTCGAGGATTTTCAACGCGAATTTTATGCCCGCGAGGGGCGCGCGGCGGTGGCTGTGCCATAATGGCCGCCGATTCGGGTGCCCTCTGGGGCCATTACGCAGACAGGAACACAGGATCATGAGCTTTTTCATTGCCGACGCATGGGCCCAGCAGGCCCCCCAGGAACCCAGCCTCTGGTTGAATCTGTTACCGCTGGTGGCACTGTTCGTGGTGTTCTATTTCGTCCTGATCCGGCCCCAAACCCAGCGGGCCAAGAAGCACCGGGAGATGTTGGGGACCCTCAGTCGGGGCGATGAGATCCTGACCACGGGCGGTCTGGCCGGCCGCATTGTGGAACTGGGAGAAAGCTTCGTGGATCTCGAAATCGCCGACAAGGTGGTCATCAAGGTGCAGAAGCAAGCGCTCGGGGCGTTGTTGCCCAAGGGCACGCTCAAAAAGAAATCCTGATCACGGCCGGCGAGGGTATGCGTCGATGAATCGCTATTCCGGGTGGAAGAATGCACTGATCCTGCTGGTGCTGCTGATGGCCTGTCTCTATGCGCTGCCCAATCTGTTCGGCGAGGATCCGTCCATCCAGATCACTGGGTCCCGCAATGCGCCGGTTGCGGCCGAAACCGTTGACACCATCAAACGGGTGCTGCAGGAAAATCAATTGTTGCCCCGGGCCATCGAGGCGCAGGACGGGCGCGTGCTGGTGCGCTACCTGGACAGCGAAACCCAGTTGGTCGCCCGCCAGAAACTGGCCGAGGCCCTGGGCGGCGATTATGTTCTGGCGCTCAACCTCGCGCCGCGTACGCCTGCCTGGCTGTTGGCCATTGGCGCCCGTCCCATGAATCTGGGGTTGGATTTGCGCGGCGGGGTGCATTTCCTGCTCGAAGTCGACATGAAGGCGGCAGTTGCCCAGCGCCTGGAGCGCTACGAGACCGATTTGCGCCGGGGTTTGCGCGAAATGGGGGTGCGCTACGCTGGAATCGAACGGCGCGGGGACATCCTGACGATCGTGTTGCGGGATGCCACCGATCGCCCGGCGGCTCTTGAGGGGCTGCGTAAGACCTATCCGGAGCTGTTGGTGGAATCCCCCGAGGGTCGTCCCGACACCTTGGTGCTGCGGCTGAGCGAGGCCGATCAGGAACAGTTGCGCAGTTTCGCGCTGCAGCAAAACCTCAACACCCTGCGCAATCGCATCAATGAACTGGGGGTGGCGGAGCCGGTGATCCAGCAACAGGGCAGGGATCGCATCGTCGTGCAGCTGCCCGGGGTCCAGGATACCGCGCGGGCCAAGGAAATCCTGGGTGCCACCGCAACCCTGGAATTCCGTCTGGTGGACATGGATGCCGATGCGGCCCAGGCTGCCCGGACCGGCCAGGTGCCGGTGGGTGACAAACTCTACAGGCACCGTGAGGGTTTCCCGGTCCTGCTCAAGCGCGAACTGATCGTGACCGGCGATCAGTTGGTGGATGCCTCGTCCGGCTTTGATGGGCAGTCGGGCGGTCCGAGCGTCAATGTGACCCTGGACAGTCGCGGCGCAGCCCGGATGGGAGATACCACCCGCCAGAACCTCGGGCGCCAGATGGCGGTCGTCTTTGTCGAGAATCGCAGCGACTTGCGCACCGAGAATGGCCAGACCGTGCGGGTGCGGCGCACCGTGGAAGAGGTGGTCAGCATCGCCACCATCCAGGGGATTTTCAGCAAGCGCTTCCAGATTACCGGCCTGGCCCCGCAGGAGGCGCGCGACCTGGCGCTGTTGCTGCGCTCCGGCGCCCTGGCCGCGCCGGTGGACATCATCGAGGAGCGCACGGTCGGTCCCAGTCTGGGCCAGCAAAATATCGAACAAGGCTGGGATGCCGCGCTGCTGGGGTTTTTCCTGGTGGTGCTGGTGGTCGGCGTCTATTACAAGGTGTTTGGACTGATCGCCAACCTCGCCCTGCTGTTCAACGTGATCATTCTGGTGGCGCTCATGTCGATTCTGCAGGCCACCCTGACCCTGCCGGGCATCGCTGGGATCGTGTTGACGGTGGGCATGGCGGTGGACGCCAACGTACTGATTTTCGAGCGGATACGCGAGGAGCTGCGCAACGGCAGTACGCCGCAGGCGGCGATCTATTCCGGCTATGAAAAGGCCTTTTCCACCATCGCTGACTCCAACATCACCACCATCATTGCCGCCGCGCTGTTGTTCGGGATGGGATCGGGTCCGGTGCGCGGCTTTGCGGTCACGCTGATCCTGGGCATCCTGGCGTCCATGTTCACTGCCATCACCGGAACGCGGGCCCTGGTCAACCTGATCTATGGCAACCGTCGCGTCACCCAGCTGTCCATCTAGGAGCGCGTTGCATGGAACTCTTTCCTCCCAATTCCAAAATCGACTTCATGGGCCAGCGTTATGTCTGGTTCGCCATCTCGAGTCTGCTGATTTTGTTGTCCGTCGTGGGACTGGCCGTGCGGGGAATCAATTTCGGCATCGATTTCACCGGCGGTCTGGTACTGGAAGTGCGCTATCCGGAGGCGGTCAATCTGGAAACCGTGCGCGAGCAACTGGCGGCCGGGGGCTTTGACGATGCCCAGGCGCAGCGTTTCGGCGCGGATCGGGACGTGCTGGTGCGGCTGCCGCCACAGGCAGGGGTCGAAGCCAAGCAATTGGGTGATCGGGTCCTGGCGGTTCTCGCGACCCATGATCCGGGCGTCCAGCTCCTGCGGGTGGAATATGTGGGCCCCCAGGTGGGCGAGGAATTGGCCAACCAGGGCGGATTGGCGCTGTTGATCGCCATCGCGGGAATCCTGTTGTACGTGGGCCTGCGGTTCGAATTCCGCCTGGCGTCCGGCGCCATCATCGCCCTGGTCCACGATGTGATCATCACCATCGGGGTGATTTCCTGGACCCAGGTCAGTTTCGACCTGAGTGTGCTGGCCGCCGTGCTGGGGATCATCGGCTATTCGATCAACGATTCCATCGTGATTTTCGACCGCATCCGGGAGAATTTCATCAAGCTGCGCCGCCTGACACCGATCGAGGTGATCAACAGCTCCGTCAACCAGACTCTGTCACGGACCATCATGACCAATCTCACGGTCTTCCTGGTCTTGATGGCGCTGCTGATCCTGGGTGGCGACACCTTGCGGCCCTTCTCCATCGCCATGGTGGTGGGTTCGATCGTCGGCACCTATTCGACGATCTATGTGGCGAGCAGCCTGGCCCTGCAGATGGGCGTACGCCGGGAGCACCTGTTGCCCATGGTGCGCGAGGGACCGAAGGACCAGCTGTAAGGCCCGCAGTGCCCCCGGCTGACCCGAGGGTTACAGGTTTAGCCGCGGGCCATCAGGCTGAGAGGGTGAGATGGGGCTGGATGTCCCATATCAAGGCGCCGAACTTCGGATGAGGCTCGGCCATGGTTCCACCGAACCGGTCACTGACCCGCTTTCGTTTTCCCTCAAACTTCACAGGTACCCGTACACAGAGGCGCCCAATCTGGCTCACGATCCTTCTTCGGTCCCTTGATGCCGACACGGATCAGAACAACGTGTGCTCTCTCGGCACTCAGCATGGCCGCACTCTCCGAACCAGGGGTTTTCCAGGCATTGGTGCAAACGCAACCGCCCGCGTGGTGCAGCGTTACATGTAGATCTGTAGATCGGTCTGCTAAATCCCGAGAGCCTTGCACATCTCGTCGGCGTCCAGACCGAGAATTCTCCATCATGAATATCGGCCTTGCCGAAAACGGTAGGCAGCAGAAGATCTGCCAGAACGGATCATCCTGGAAACTGAGCTCGGGATCATCCTGCTTTTGGGGCACTGCCTCAGTGTGCATGCGCCGTCTCATCGACAGCTGATCGAGCCATTCGCGGCCGGCTTCTCATCGACTGGGCGGCTGGGCTCGATCCAGGGCGACGCTGATGTAAGCACCGACGATCTTGTGCTTCAAGGATTGCAAACAGGCCTTGAACGCCGCCTAACCGCGATAGCCCGCCACAGTGTGCTCATCAAGGTTTCCTGCACGATGCCAGATTGGTATCGTCCGGCTGCAAGGTGCGAATTTCGGCACTTGCGGCGCGGGTTCGCGATGAAGACCAGATTCTGCAGGTGCTCAGGGGCCTCGAACGATGCGTCAGGTGACGACATCGTTGAACATCCCTGTCGGCGGCGCTTGCCTGATCGATGCGTGCGCGTACCACTTTTCCGACCTCCCCTGCTGCCGAGGAAAGCCCGTCAGGAGATTCCGGCTTGGCCATTTTGGTGGTGCATGAGCTCGACGGAAGCACGCCGTTCTTGGCTGGATTGGCCCGATAACCGAGCAGTTCGCTGCGGCGGCATGTGCTCTACCGCCTGTCGCAGACGCAATGGTCAGTCGGTGCCTGTCCTGAGACCACCGCCGGCCGTCTACGTCTGGCAACGCCATCTCCCCTTTCAGGTCCTCCTTCACGCCGCTGCGAAGGGTTTCTCTTCCTGCCGTGTTTAACACTCGAACCGGCCGCAATCGGTCCGGTTCAGCCGTCGTCAATTAGAGGAATCGAAATGAGAAAACTGCGGATGCCAATGATCGGATTGATGCTGACTGCCTGTGGCATGACCCCGCTTGCCTTTGCCCAGCCTGGAGGACGGATGCTCGAGCGCTTCGATGCGGATCGGGATGGGGCACTGTCGGCAGCCGAAATCCAAACGATGAGAGGCACCCTGTTCGATCGCTTCGACGGTAATGGCGACGGTGTTTTGGATGCCCAGGAACAAAAACGCCTGTCTGCTCGGTTCAAGCGCGCAGCCACGGCGGGCAAGGAACTGCTAAACGCCGACACCGATCATGATGGTCGGTTAACGCGTGAGGAATACCTGCAGTCTCCCCGCCCCCTGATGGAACAGGCGGATACCAATCACGACGGGCATCTGACCCGGGAGGAGATCACAGCCGCGCGCGAGCAATTCAAGCGTAGGCCCTGATGTAGTCAAACCGATTGAAACTCAACTAACCATCGTTGGAGATTGTTGCTCATGAAAACCAAAGCAAGCCTGAAGTTCGGCGCCGGTCTGATGCTGGCCCTTTTCCTCGCCGGCTCGATCGCGCAGGCACAGGAATCCCCGCCGGAGTCCAAGCGGCGAGTGGATGACCGTATCGATCGTCGCCTCGAGCGCCGTGGTACGGAGGAGTCCCTGCGCCGCATCGATGATCGTCTGGATCGGCGCGTGGATCGTCGTCAGGAAATCCGCACCGGCATCGAAAACCGGGTGCAGACCCGCAAGGCGAACTGATTCCTGCGAATCTGAACCGCGGGTCATCACTGCATGGTGTCTCGGCTGGAGATTGGGCAATATCCGGTCTCCAGCCGGGGCCTTTGCCTTTTTCGGAATGGCGACAGGCTTGTGAATGGAGCATCGGATGATGAATTGGTGGCACGAGCGGGAAAAGGCGATAGCGCCGCATTTACCCAACTTGCCGAGCGACACGGTGGCTTCGTCTATGCCTTGGCTTATCGGGTCCTGTTGTCGCGTGCAGACGCACAGGATGTGACCCAGGAAGTCTTCATCCGCATGTGGCGAGATGCTCCGCAGTGGCGCTCCGGGCAGGCCCGTTACCGGACCTGGATCTACCGGGTGGCCTTCAATTTGAGTTTGAATCATCGGCAGCGTGTCCAACAACGACATGCCCCGCTGGATGATCTTTCGTTGGAGGATCTGGTTGTTGAAACGACGCCTGAACAGGCTGTCGACGCGGCCCAGTCCAAGGCAGCCCTCGACCAAGCGATCCGGTCACTGCCATTACAGCAGCGGATCGCGCTGCAACTGCGCTATGGCGGTGAGCTCAGCGTTGCGGAGGTCGCGCAGATCATGAACGTTTCGGCCAAAGCGGCGGAATCATTACTGGTGCGCGCCCGCCGCGAACTGAGGAGCAGATTCGTCAGCGCACGGGAGGAGAATAAATGATGAACACCCCTTCGCCCATCGAGCACTGGGTCATCCGCCATGGACCCGATTCGGCGCTCTGGCCGCGCTGGACAAGATGGCGTTATCGCCGCCTCATCCGACAGCGCCCCGATCTTGCGAACGAGCTGGATCGACTGAACCAGGAGGAAATCGAGTTGCACCGAGCCTTTCTGCCCGATCGGGTGCCCGCCGATCTGGCATGGCTCGCGTCCATCCCCCAACATCATGCCCAAGCCATGCCCGCTGCCGAACCCTGGTTCAAACCCGGCTTGCGCTTGCTTCCGACACATTACGCCGCGGGCGCCATCTCGGCTACCGCGAGTCTGGTGCTGGGCATTTATCTCGGGCTGATCAGCAGTGGTCCGGCACGGCCGCATGTCGAGGCTGACCCGTTCCTCTCATACGATGAATTGCTGACCGTCGAATTACTCAAAGAAGGTGGCGCATGAACAAGGCGCGGCTCCTGCTTGGCTTCCTGCTGGTGTCGGTCCTGCTGAATCTTCTGCTGGCGGGCGTCATCATCGGAAGATGGTCGGCGCAGCACTCTGCAGGCGGTGCGGGACAAGTGGTCCGCACATTCCTCCAAGCGGTTCCTGCCGAGACACGCCCTATCTTGGCGCGGGAAACGTTTGCCCGCCGCGCAGAACTCCGGCAGCAACTGACCCGACTCCGCGCCGCCCGGGCAGCGATCATCCGGGAGATCGAGCGTGATCCACTGGATGAGGCAGCCCTGGACGCCGCGTTTTCCGAGTTGAGCGATTCGGCGAGCGACCTGCGCAGCGTGATTCAGGAGACGGCGATGGCTGTCATTCGCCAAGCATCCGTGCACTCACGACGGGAGTGGGCTGCAAGGCAGCGGACGCACTGGTCTGACATGGACTCTGCGGCGCCCACACTGGGGCCGGAATGACATTCAGCTTGCAGAGGGAACACAGGATCATGAGCTTTTCATTGCCGACGCATGGGCCCAGCAGCCCCCGGTATTCTATGTGACGAGCAGCCTGACTGCTGCAGGGGGGCGTGCCGTGAGCATCTGTTGCCCATGGTGCGCGAGGGGCCCAAGGATCAGCTCTAAGGCCACGGTGTCCCGGGCGAGCCGGGGCACCGGTTTTAGCTGCGCGCCATCAGGCTGGGGGTGAGGTGGGGCTGGATGTCCCGCACTAGGGCAGCAAACAGACGCGGATTGCCGCAGACCAGATTGCCCGAGTCCATGAACCCATCGGGCTCCCCTGCCAGGTTCCCCACGATGCCGCCGGCTTCCTGAACCAGGACCACCCCTGCGGCGATGTCCCAGGGTTTCAGGCCCAGCTCCCAATAGCCGTCCAGCCGTCCGCTGGCAACATAGGCGAGATCCAGCGCAGCCGACCCGGCGCGCCGGATGCCAGCGGCCTTGCTGGCGATGGCCTGCAGCATGCCGTAATAGGCCGGGGCATGGGTAAAGTCCCGAAACGGCAAGCCGGTGCCGATCAACGCGCCCT
>JBATEM010000258.1:0-13925 GCA_049664005.1 Candidatus Macondimonas sp. | reverse complement strand
CCCATGGAGCCGCCGCCCATGGCATCGCCGCCCATGGAACCACCACCCATGGAACCACCGCCCATGGAACCACCGCCCATGGAACCACCGCCCATGGAACCACCGCCCATGGTGCCACCGCCCATGGAGCCACCGCCCATGGAGCCACCGCCCATGGAGCCACCACCCGTCTGAAGCGCCTTGGCGTCTGCGGAGCCGGTGGGCAAGCCTGCGGCCATGCCCAAGGCCGGCAGCAACAGGGCCGTCGCAACCATCGGCCAAGTCAGGGTTTTCAGGGGTTTTGCTGGGATCTTGGGCATTGCAGGCCTCCGTGGAGCAATTGAGTGGGCAACAGGCCAATCCATGTGTTGCCGTGTTCTGGATGCATGATCACCGGTATTGCTGCGCAGATCCATAAGCCAATCGCTTGCGCTGACTCAAATCTTGAGCATTTCCTGTCCCGGCGACCCTCGGCATATGCTCAAAAGCCGAATGGAGTCGCCGGCGAATGGCGTGAATCTTCAATGCAATGCTAAATCAGTCCTTCCGCCTGGAGCGTTTCGATGACTTTCGGGCGGCTCCCGATGCGGGTGACATAGGCCGAAAGCCCAGGCCACGGCGTCAAGTCGATCTTGAGCGGACGCGACCAGCTCAGTACGGTAAAGAGATAGGCATCAGCCACGCTGAACTGGGCACCCTCGATATACGGATTGTCGCCCAGCCGACCTTCGATAAAGCCAAATCGGCGTCCAAGCAAACCGTGGACCACCTGCCGCCATTCCTCCGGCATAGCCGGATTGAACAGGGCACCTGCCGACTTGTGCAATTCGGTGGCGATGAAGTGGATTGTTTCCATCAGGTGATAGCGTGCCATCGTCCCGAACGCCGGCGCCAATCCGGATGCGGGCGCCTGGTCGGCAATGTATTGGTGTATGACGCCCGCTTCCGTCAACAGGATGCCATCGTCCAGTTCCAGGGCGGGAACGTAGCTTTTCGGGTTGATGGCGGCAAAGTCCGCCCCGTGCTCGGTTTTCTTGGCTCTGAGGTCGACCTTTTCCAGCGTGAACGGCAGACCGGCTTCCCGCAGCGCAATATGAGGAGCCAGGGAACAGGCGCCAGGGCTGTAATAGAGTTTCATCTCGCTCTCTCCGTAGGTGAGCTGATTGTTGATTATAAGGATCCCATCAGGCGCTTTTGCGCCTCACGATATTTTTCCGCAGTTTGTCGGATGACGGTTTCGGGCAGCCTCGGGCCGGGGGCGGTCTTGTCCCAGTCCAGCGTTTCGAGGTAGTCGCGCACAAACTGCTTGTCGAAGCTGGGCGGGCTGATGCCCGGGCTGTATTGGTCCGCCGGCCAGAAACGGGAGGAATCAGGGGTGAGCAACTCGTCAATCAAGACCAGTCGGCCGGTCTCGTCCAAGCCGAATTCGAATTTGGTGTCGGCGATGAGGATGCCGCGGGTTTTGGCAAAGGCCGCCGCGCGCCGGTAGATCGCGAGGGTCACCTCCCGGATCTGCGCAGCCAGTTCGCCACCGAGAATCTGTTCCGCCTCGGCATAGGTGATGTTTTCATCGTGGATGCCCACCTGTGCCTTGGTGGACGGCGTGAACAACGGTTCGGGCAGCTCGGCTGCCTGAGCCAGGCCGGGGGGGAGGGGCAAGCCGCAGATTGCGCCCGTGCGCTGGTAATCCTTCCAGCCCGAGCCAATCAGATAGCCGCGAGCGATGGCTTCCACGGGCTGCGCACGCAGTCGGCGGGCAACGATGGCGCGCCCCGTGACCTGCGCCCGCTCGGCCGGATCGGTCAAGAATTCTTCCAGCGGCCGGTGGACCAGGTGGTTGGGTATCAGATCGGCCATGCGCTTGAACCAGAAATTCGAGACGGTGGTGAGCACCTGGCCCTTGCCCGGAATGGGATCCGGCAGGATCACATCGAAGGCAGACAGCCGGTCCGTGGTCACGATCAGCAGCAGGTCGGCATCGATGGCATAGACATCACGCACCTTGCCGCGGTAGATCAAGGGCAGGCTGTCCAGCCGGCTCTCATAAAGGGTTTCAGGGGGATGGAGCATGGCAGCCGTCACCAAGCAAGAAATCAGGCGCCCATCATAGCCGCTGATGCCACGGGCGCCTATCGCCTGGGCGTTGTCTTTCTCATCTCGCCGCGCAATCATGGGCGCCGCACATCGATGCCCCTACCCGCCAGTCTGGGCGCGGAGCGGAGTCGGTGCAATCCCCTCAAATACACAGGAAAATGCACAATGCAAATGTGGAGCAAACTGATCATCGGCCTGCTGGGCCTGGCCGCGGCGGGAAACGTCTTGGCCGCCGGCAATGCGGAAAACGGCAAGAAGCTGGCGCAGCAGCATATCTGTTTCAGCTGTCATGGCCAGGATTTCAAGGGCATGGGCACCTTCCCGCCGCTGGTGGGTAAGGACGCCGCCTACATCCAGACCCAGCTCAAGGCATTCAAGTCCGGCGAGCGCAAGACACCGATGGCCGGTGTCATGAAGCCCAATGCCGACAAACTCTCCGATCAGGACATGGCTGATCTGGCGGCTTACTTCGGCGGCATGAAGTGAGTCGATGCGCCAGGACCATGGACGGTCCTGCTCCCGGTGGCCATGCAATCAGTTGAACCAACTTCCAGGCAAACCGATCAGCTATAAGGGGAAAACGATATGGCGGGCAGTTTTCGGCAATTCATTCTGCGCGGCAACGTGGTGGATCTTTCCGTCGGTGTCGTCATCGGTGCCGCCTTCGGCAATCTGGTCTCGAAGTTCACTGAATCCTTTGTCAATCCGCTGATTCGGTTGGCAACGGGCGGCGTCGAATTTGGCGGCAAGATCGTGCTGGTTGCATCCCCGGACAAGAACAGCGAAATTGCCTTGAGTTACGGCAACTTCCTGACCGCGCTGGTGACGTTTCTGATTACCGCCGCCGTGGTTTATCACGCGGTTGTGCTGCCGCTGGGTCGACTGAATGAGCGCCTGGGTCTGGCGCCCAAGGTCGCCGCTCCGACGCCGCAGGAACAATTGCTGACCGAAATCCGGGATCTGCTGAAGAAAGGCTGAGTGATCAGGCATTATCTGAAGCAGCGTCCCCTGATCCGATCCACAACGGAGCACGCCCTTGTCGCGCGAATTCATCATCGCCCCCTCCATACTCTCCGCCAATTTCGCCTGTCTGGGCGCGGAAGTCGACGCCGTGCTGGCGGCCGGGGCGGATTGGGTCCATTTCGATGTGATGGACAACCATTACGTCCCCAACCTCACCATTGGCCCCCTGGTGTGCGAAGCCTTGCGCCAGCATGGCGTCACGGCGCCCATCGATGTGCATCTGATGGCGAAGCCGGTGGATCGGCTGATTGGCGATTTCGCCGAAGCGGGCGCGAGCTTGCTCAGCTTTCATCCCGAAGCCAGCGAGCATGTGGATCGCAGCTTGCAGTTGATCCATGACAATGGCTGTCAGGCGGGCCTGGTCTTCAATCCCGCCACGCCGCTGCATCATCTGGATCACGTGCTGGACAAGCTGGATCTGGTGCTAATCATGTCGGTGAATCCGGGGTTTGGCGGGCAGCGTTTCATCAAGGGCGCGCTCGAGAAGATTGCCGCCGTGCGCCAGCGCATCGAGGACAGCGGCCGGCCCATCCGTCTGGAAGTGGACGGCGGCATCAAGGTCGACAACATCGCCGAGGTGGCCCGGGCGGGCGCCGATACCTTCGTCGCCGGCTCGGCCATCTTTGGGGCGCCGGATTACCGCGCCGTCATCCAGGCGATGCGCGAGCGACTGGCCGAGGCCTCGGCTCGGTGAATGCCATGCGGCGGGCGGTGCTGTTCGATCTGGATGGCACGCTCGTCGACAGCGTCCCTGACCTGTGCGCTGCCGTGAATCAGGCTTTGGCCGGGTTGGGGCGTGCCCCGCTGAGCGAGGCCGAAGTCCGCGGCTATGTGGGTGATGGCGCGCGAGTGCTGTTGGCACGCGCTTTGGATCGCAGCATGGTGGGCCATGAGGATCCCGCACAGGTTGACCAGGCCTGGCATCCGTTCATGGCCGCCTATGAAGCCCAGTTGTGCCTGCGCAGCCAACTGTATCCGGGCGTTGCCGAGACCCTGCGCGGGCTCCATGGAGAAGGCTATCGGCTCGGGGTGGTGACCAACAAGCCAGCGCGTTTCGTGGCGCCACTGCTGGAACATCTGGGTGTTCTGGATTGCTTCGAGGTCTGCGTCGGTGGGGACAGTCTGCCGCAACGCAAGCCCGATCCCGCCCCCCTGGTTCACGCCATGGCCGCGCTGAAGGTCACGGCAACGGCCACGGCGATGGTGGGAGACTCGCTGAATGACATCCGCGCCGGGCAGGCGGCCGGCTGTCTTGTCATCGCCGTGAGTTATGGATATAACCATGGCCTCGACCTGCGACAGGTCGGGGCCGCTGCGGTGATCGACCGCATGGGTGATCTGATGGACTGCCTGAACCGGCTGAGCAGATGATGGGGAACACATTGCAGGAACCGTATAATGCCACCCGCGGCCGATGGCGCGGGGCATGCTGCTTGGCCTGACGGCCGTCGCGGGACCGATCCGCGCCGCGTTCCTTGTGTTCCCATCCCATGCCGGGGTTTGCATGATCACCGCCGATTTTTCCCAGCAGGCCGCACCAGGCTATGACCGCGTACCACTCGTGCGCCGCGTCCTCGCCGATCTCGACACCCCCTTGTCGATCTACCTCAAGCTGGCCCGCGGGCCGTACAGCTACCTGCTGGAATCGGTGCAGGGCGGCGAGCGCTGGGGGCGTTATTCCTTCATTGGCCTGCCCGCCCGCAGTGTGATTCGGGTGCGCGGCAATCACCTGCAACGGGAAATCGATGGCCAGGTGGTGGAGTCCCATCCCGACTGCGTCGATCCCCTGGCCTGGATCGAGGATTTCCAGCGCCGTTTCCGGGTGGCGCCGTTGCCTGGCTTGCCCCGATTCACCGGCGGCCTGGTGGGCTACTTCGGCTATGAATCGGTGCGCTACATCGAGCCGCGGCTGGGGCAGCGTCTCGCGAAACCCGATCCGCTGGGCACGCCGGATATCCTGCTGATGGTGTCCGAGGAAGTGCTGGCCTTCGATAACCTGAGCGGCGAGCTGACGGTGATCGTGCTGGCCGATCCCAGCGACACACAGGATCTGGCTCGTGGCGAGGCCCGGCTGGACGAACTGGTCGCCCGGTTGTCCGATCCCTTGCCGCCGACCCGCCAGCTCACGCCCCTTGCCACCACGGCCGGTGGTCACGATGTATTCCGTGCCAGCTTTAGCCGCGAGGGTTACGAAGCGGCGGTGCGGCGCATCCAGTCCTACATCCTCGAAGGCGATGTGATGCAGGTGGTGCCTTCGCAGCGCATGTCGGTGGCCTATCACGAGAATGCCCTGGAGCTGTATCGCGCACTGCGTTGCCTGAATCCCTCGCCGTATTTGTTCCATCTGGATCTGGGCGACTTCCAGGTGGTGGGCGCTTCCCCCGAGGTGCTGGCGCGCCTGGAGGACGGTATTCTCACCGTGCGCCCCATCGCGGGGACCCGGCCACGCGGGCGGGATCTGGCCGAGGATCTGGCGCTGGAAGCCGAATTGCTGGCCGATCCCAAGGAACGTGCCGAGCACCTGATGCTGATCGATCTGGGGCGCAACGATGTGGGCCGGGTGTGCGAGGTCGGCAGCGTGGTGGTAACCGAGCAGATGGTAATTGAGCGCTATTCGCAGGTCATGCACATCGTCTCCAATGTGCAAGGCCGGTTGTCGCCGGGCTTGGGCCCCCTGGATGCGCTGCGCGCCACGTTTCCCGCCGGCACCTTGAGCGGCGCCCCCAAGGTGCGGGCGATGGAAATCATCGACGAACTGGAGCCGGTGAAGCGCGGCATCTATGGCGGCGCGGTGGGCTACATCGGCTGGAACGGCAACATGGACACCGCCATCGCCATCCGCACCGCCGTTATCAAGAATGGTCAGCTCCACTTGCAGGCGGGTGGCGGCATCGTCGCCGATTCCGATCCGGCTGCCGAATGGGAGGAAACCCTCAACAAGCGCCGTGCTCTGTTCCGGGCGGTGGCCATGGTGCACGGCTCGGGCGGTGAAACTGGCACTCTCTCCTCAACAGGACAGCCCAGTGTCAGTCCTGGCGCCTCGTGACCTCATCCTGGCCGATGATGAAGCTGCCTGCTATGCTCGCGCCATGTCGGTGAACAGACCCTGGATCGTGTTTTTCTCCACGCTGGCGCTGTTGTTCGTCAGCAGCGTCGGCACGCATCTGCATGTTTGTTTCGATGGGCAGGAACCGCCGATATCCGTGCATGTGCTGGATGGCGATCATGCCGATCTTCACGGCGATGACGCTGCCCATGATGACCTGGATATCGATCCGCTCAGCAAATCGCCGCCCAAGCCGTTTCACTCCGACCTTCCCGTGCTTGCCTTGGCGATGGTGTTCTGGGTCCTGCTGTGGCGCTCTGCCGCAGCGGTTCCGGTGCCGCTGCGATGCCTGAGTTCTCCTCGTTCACCCCCACGTTATTGGCGACCGCCGCTGCGCGCTCCGCCCCTTTGAATCCCTCCCATTCCTGACCTGGGTTGCGCCCGAGGCGGCATCGTGCCGCGATTTTGGCGCGACATCGATATTCATTTCCCTGGGAGCGGTCGCATGTCGACTCATTTGGCGCGCACATTCGGTGTGGCGTGCTGGTTCATGGCGCTGGCGCTTCACGCCGCGATACCTGAAGACCCGGATTTGCCGCCGCTGACCTTGCCCCAGGCAGTTGCCAAGGCCCTTGCGCGCAATCCGGATCTCCAAGGCTTTGAGTTTCGCCTACGGGCACAGGACGGGCAGGCGCTTACAGCCGCCTTGTCGCCACCCCTGAGCTTGCGCGCGGCGGTGGAAAACCTCGCCGGGACCGGAGCGGCGCGCGGCGCGGATGGAGCGGAAGCGAGCTTTGCGCTGTCCCGGGTCATCGAGTTGGGCGGCAAGCGGCAGCGGCGACTGGAGGCCAGTGGCGCCGCGCGGGGCGCGCTCGAAATTGAACGCGAGGCGGCGCAACTCGATGTCCTGGCTGAAGTCGCCCGGCGTCTGATCCATGTCGCAGCCGATCAGCAGCAGCAAGGGCTGGTGCGTCGCACTACCGAGCTGGCACAGGCGACACTGGAAGCCTCGGAACAACGTTTCGCCGCCGCCCGGGTCCCGGAGGTTGAAGTGAACCGTGCCCGGATCGGTCTGGCGCGCGCCCGGCTGGACGAGGAGCACGCCGAGCATGAGCTGCGCGCCTCGCGTCGCCAGCTTGCGGCGATGTGGGGCGATACGGAACCCGATTTTGGTCGCGTCGAGGTTGATCTCTATCGCCTGCCTGACATCGGTCGCTTCGACGATTTGCTCGCTCGCCTGGAGCGCAATCCGGATGCGCTGCGGTATGCCTCGCAAGCGCGATTGCGGGATGCCGAAATCCGGCTGGCTCAAACCCGTTCTTGGGCGGACCTGACCGTCAGCGCCGGGGTGAAGCGCTTGCAGGAAACGCAGGATCAGGCGTTCGTGATGAGCGTGGAGATGCCGCTGTTGGGGCGGTCGCGCGCGCAGGGCGAGATTGTCCAGGCCGACGCATTGCGTGGACAGGTCGATGCCACGGCGCATGCCCATCGGGTCAAGGTACAGGCGCAATTGTTTGCCTTGCATCAGGAACTGCAGCACGCCGTTGCCGAGGTGGAGATGTTGCGTTTGGACGTGTTGCCGGAAATGGAAGCCGCGCTGCAGGCGACTGAATATGCCTTTCGGCGCGGGCGTTACAGCTATCTGGAATGGGTGGACGCCCAGCGCGAACGCGCAAGCCTCAACCGCGCGCTCATCGCGGCTGCCGCCAGCGCCCATCTCTACCAGGTCGAAATCGAGCGCCTGACGGTTGAACCGCTCGCCCCATCGCATTGAGGAACGTCATGAACCAATCGTTGAAAAGATGCCTTGCGGCGGTGCTGCCCGCGCTGCTGAGCGCTGTGTTGCTTTTGGCGGGTTGCAGCAACGAGCGCGCGCCGGATGAGGCGCCAAAATCCCAGGAAGAACCGCTTGGAGGCAGCGTGGCCAAGGGGCCGCATGGCGGACGGCTGCTCGAAGGTGCGGCGTTTTCCGTTGAATTGGCGATTTTCGAAGCCGGCGTTCCCCCGGAATACCGGGCCTGGGTTACCGCTGATGGGGTGGCTGTTGATCCGGCGCAGGTCGCGTTGGCGGTCGAACTGGGTCGCTTGGGCGGCTCCGTGGATCACATTGGCTTTGCGCCACAGGGCGATTTCCTGCGTGGTGACCGATCCGTCGCGGAACCGCATTCCTTTGATGTGAGCGTCACGGCGACTTATGCGGGACAGACCCAGACATGGGCCTATGCCTCCTATGAAGGTCGCACCATCATCGATCCCGCCATGGCTCAGGAGGCCGGCGTCGCAATCGCAACGGCAGGGCCTGGCGTCATCACCGAATGGACCCGTGTGTACGGGGTGATCGTCCCCGATGCCAGCCGCATCCGCACTGTCAAGGCGCGCTTTCCTGGTATGGTGCGCAGTCTGTCTCGACAGGTGGGCGATCCCATTCGTGCGGGGGAGGTCCTGGCCACGGTGGAGTCCAACGACAGTCTGCAAATCTATGCGGTAACGGCACCCATCACCGGCGTGGTCACGCAGCGCCACGTCGGTGCAGGAGAACAGACCAACGGCGAGGCGCTGTTTGAGATTGCCGATTTCTCCCGGGTCTGGGCGGAGTTCAGTGTCTTTCCGCGGGACCGCCAACGGCTGCGGGAAGGCCAGCGTGTGACGGTAATGTCCGAGAGTGGGTCCGCGACACAAGGCATGATCAGCTATTTTTCGCCGCGGGCCAATCGCACCGCGCAAAGCGTGACGGCCCGGGTTGTCCTGAATAACGGCGATGGGATGTGGACACCCGGCCAGTTCGTCGAAGGACGGGTGACCGTCGCCGAAACGCCGGTGGCGCTGGCGGTGCCGCAATCCGCACTTCAGCAATTCCGGGATTTCACCGTCGTCTTCGCCCAGGTGGACGACACCTATGAAGTCCGCATGCTGGAGCTGGGGCGCCGCGACGCCGAGTGGGTCGAGGTGCTGGGGGGGCTCGCCCCCGGGACCCGCTATGTGACCCACAACAGCTATCTCATCAAGGCCGACATCGAAAAGTCCGGCGCCAGTCACGATCACTGAGGAATCGCCATGCTGGGGAATGTGATCGAAATGGCGGTGCGGGGCCGCTGGCTGGTGCTGGTGCTGGTTGTCGCCATGGGCGCCTTGGGCATCCATAGCGCCTTGCGCCTGCCCATCGATGCGGTGCCTGACATCACCAATGTTCAGGTGCAGATCAATACCGAAGCGCCCGGGTATTCGCCCCTGGAAACCGAGCAGCGCATCACCTATCTGATTGAAAATGTGATGGCGGGCTTGCCCCATCTGTCCTATACGCGCTCGATCTCGCGCTATGGCCTGTCCCAGGTGACCGTGGTGTTCGAGGACGGCACCGACATCTATTTCGCGCGCCAGCGTGTCGCGGAACGCTTGCAGGAGGCCCGCAGCCAGTTGCCGCCGGATGTCGAACCGTCATTGGGTCCGATTGCAACCGGGCTGGGCGAGGTGCTCATGTTCGTGCTCAGTCGCAAGCCCGACGCGCGCATCAAGAGTGGCATCAATCAAGGGGAGCCCTACGACGAGACGGATCTGCGGACGGTGATGAACTGGATTGTGCGGCCCCAGCTCGCGCGGGTGCCCGGCGTCACCGAGGTCAACCTGATCGGCGGCCACGAGCGTCAGCTTGTGGTCTCGCCACAACCCGCCTCGCTGCTGGCCTTCGGGCTCACACTGTCGGATCTGACATCGGCGCTGATCCGCAACAATGCCAACGTGGGTGCTGGTTACATCGAGCGTTTCGGCAGCCAGTACCTGGTGCGGGTGCCGGGGCAGGTCGGCGGGCTGGACGATCTGCGCCGCATTCCCATCGCCAACCGCGACGGCGTGCCCGTGACGGTTGGCGATGTGGCGGAAGTCGCTTTGGGCAAAGACCTGCGCACCGGCGCGGCCACCATGAACGGCGATGAAGTGGTGCTGGGGACCGTGCTCATGCTGGTGGGCGAGAACAGCCGTGCGGTCGCCAAGGCCGCCGCCGCAAAGCTGGCCGAAATCAACCGTTCCCTGCCACCGGGGTTGACCCTCGAGGCGGTGTACGACCGCACCCACCTGGTGGACAAGACCCTTGAGACGGTGCGCACCAATTTGTTCGAGGGCGCGGCGCTGGTCATTGCGGTGCTGTTTGCCCTGCTGGGCAACCTGCGAGCCGCACTGATCACGGCCATGGTCATTCCGCTGGCGATGTTGTTCACCATCACGGGGATGGTTGGCAACCGCGTCAGCGGCAATCTGATGAGCCTGGGCGCCCTGGACTTTGGCCTGATCGTCGATGGCGCCGTCATCATCGTCGAGAACTGCCTGCGCCGGCTGGCGGGCGAACAAGGCATTCGCGGCGGCCTGTTGCCGCTGCGCGAGCGGCTGGAGGTGGTGCGTGATGCGACGACCGAGGTCGTCCGGCCCAGCCTGTTCGGCATGATCATCATCCTGATCGTCTACCTGCCGATTTTTGCGCTGTCAGGGGTCGAGGGAAAGATGTTCCACCCCATGGCCTTCACAGTGGCGCTGGCCTTGACCGGCGCCCTGATCCTCAGTGTCACCTTCGTGCCCGCTGCCGTGGCGATCCTGGTGCGGGGACGGGTGGCGGCGCACGAAAATGCCGTGATGCGCGGCTTGCGGCGGGGGTATGAACCGGCTCTGCGCGCCGCCCTGCGTCGGCCAGGCATCGTGGTGATGGGTGCGATCACGCTGGTCGCTGTGAGTGCAATGCTGGCAACGCGCATGGGCAGTGAGTTCATTCCCAGTCTCGACGAGGGTGACATTGCCCTGCACGCGCTGCGCATCCCCGGCACGGGCCTGGCGCAGGCCGTGCACATGCAATCCCAGCTCGAATCGGTGTTGCGCGAGTTTCCCGAAGTCGCGCGCGTCTTCGCCAAGCTGGGCACGGCCGATGTCGCCACGGACCCCATGCCACCCAGCGTCGCCGATACATTCGTGATGCTGAAAGAGCGCTCGGCATGGCCCGATCCGCGCAAGTCCAAGGCGGAATTGGTGAACGAATTGGAGGCGGCGGCCCAGCGTGTGCCAGGCAACAATTATGAGTTTACCCAGCCGATCCAGATGCGCTTCAACGAACTGATCTCGGGTGTGCGATCCGATGTGGCGGTGAAGGTCTATGGAGACGATCTGGCGACCCTGCTGGCGGTCGGCGAGCAGATTGAAACCACGCTGAAAGCCGTTCCAGGCGCCGCGGATGTCAAGATGGAACAAGCCACCGGACTGCCGGTGCTGACGGTGCACCCACGGCGCGATCGCCTTGCACGCCATGGACTGGATGTCGCCGCGGTGCAGGACGTGGTGGCGGTGGCCATCGGCGGCAAGACGGTTGGCCAGGTCTTCGAGGGCGATCGTCGGTTCGATCTGGTGGTGCGCCTGCCCGAAGCGCTGCGCAACGATCCGGGAAACCTCGCTGGATTGCCCGTGCCACTGCCGGATGGCGGCTTCGTGCCGCTGGGCGAGGTCGCCGATATCGACATCGCCCCTGGACCCAACCAGATCAATCGTGAGAACGGCAAGCGCCGCATCGTGGTGACCGCCAATGTGCGTGGGCGCGATCTCGGTGGCTTCGTCAATGAGCTGCAAGGCCGGGTTGAAACGCAAGTGACGGTGCCGGCTGGCTATTGGCTCGATTATGGGGGCACCTTCGAGCAACTGATTTCAGCCAGTCAGCGTCTACAGCTGGTGGTGCCCCTGGCACTGCTGTTGATCTTTGGCCTGCTCTATCTCGCTTTCCGTTCGGTGACCGACGCCTTGCTGGTGTTCAGCGGCGTTCCGCTGGCCTTGAGTGGCGGCGTGCTTGCGCTGTGGTTGCGCGCGATTCCCCTGTCGATCACCGCGGGAGTTGGGTTCATCGCCCTGTCCGGCGTAGCGGTGCTCAACGGTCTGGTGATGGTGTCGTTCATTCGCAGTCTGCGCGAACAGGGACATGGGCTGGATGAGGCGATCTTCGAGGGTGCGTTGACGCGTCTGCGACCGGTCCTCATGACCGCACTGGTCGCCTCGCTGGGCTTCGTGCCGATGGCGTTCAATACCGGCATTGGCAGCGAGGTGCAGCGGCCGCTGGCCACGGTCGTGATCGGCGGGATCTTTTCCTCCACGGTGCTCACCCTGTTGGTGCTGCCTGTCCTCTACCGACTGTCCCACCGATCACCTCGCAGCAACACTGCGATTGTGACCGCACCCCCCGCATGAAGGGAGCGAGTTCATGACGGCTTGATTTCGCCTGATTTTCCCGTCCCAACCCGCGACGACAGCCCGGTCATCGCGGGTTGCGCGGATCGGTTTCTGGAAATTGCGCAAATCACCAACTCAAGGCCCCGCCGGTCTGGTATTCGATGACGCGGGTTTCAAAGAAATTCTTCTCTTTTTTCAGGTCCAGCATTTCGCTCATCCAGGGGAAGGGGTTGGCAGCGCCGGGAAACAGCTCGGCGAGGCCAATCTGCTGACAACGGCGGTTGGCGATGAAGTGCAGGTATTCGACGAACATGCCGGCATTGAGCCCCAGCACGCCACGCGGCAGGGTGTCGTGGGCGTAGCGGATCTCCAGCTCGGTGGCATCGAGGATCAGCTCGCGCATTTCCTGCTGGAAGGACGCGGTCCAAACCTCCGGATTTTCCAGCTTGATCTGGTTGATGACGTCGATGCCGAAGTTCATGTGCATCGACTCATCGCGCAGGATGTACTGGATCTGCTCGGCGGTGCCGGTCATCTTGTTGCGCCGACCGAAAGACAGCAGTTGCACGAAGCCGACGTAGAAAAAGATCCCCTCGAACACCACATAAAACGCAATCAAATCCCGCAACAGGCGCTGATTGTCCTGCAGCGTGCCGGTCTGGAAGCCGGGATCGGCCAGGGACTCGGTAAACGGCAGGGACCAGGCGGCCTTGTCGTGTACGGCGGGCACCTCGCGGTACATGTTGAAGATTTCGGCCTCATCCATCCCCAGCGATTCGATGATGTACTGGTAAGAGTGGGTGTGCAGCGCCTCCTCGAAGGCCTGGCGCAGCAGGTACTGGCGGCATTCCGGGTTGGTCAGGTGGCGATAGACCGCCAACACCAGGTTGTTCGCCACCAGCGAGTCGGCGGTGGAGAAGAAACCCAGTGCGCGCTTGATGATGGTGCGCTCATCCTCGGTGAGGCTGTTCGGGTCCTTCCACTGGGCAATGTCCGCCGCCATGGGGATTTCGTTGGGCATCCAGTGGTTGGCGCAGGCGGCGAGGTATTTATCCCAGGCCCAGGTGTATTTGAAGGGCACCAGCTGGTTCAGATCGGCGCGGCAATTGATGATGCGTTTGTCATCCACCTGGATGCGCGCGGCGCCCAAGGCGATGGGTTCCAGGCCCGGCGCGGCAGTGACCCGTCGGGATGTGGATGTGTCGGTCCGGTTTTCTGCGGGCGGATTCTCGGTCGCAGCGCCATCACGCGGCTTGTCCACAAGCGAAGGCGCGGGCGCAATGCGTTGGCGTGGCGAGGATGTTGGTGCAGTCCAGTCGAGCATGGGATTCTCCAGATTTGGGTGAAATGTTTGGTTGCGGCATTGCCATGGGGTGAAGGGTGGGGGATTCGCCGTGAAGACATCCCGGTCGCCAACAGTCCGCCAGGAAATCCCCCAGCCCCGATCGAGGGGTAATCGTGCGTGGCCGATTGATCCCCGGATCGGCGCGCGTCTCGTCGTCTATTGGCATGCCTCGCAGGCCGGGTCATCGATGGCGCAGGCCGCGGCGCCCGCGAATGCCGGGGTCGCGCCGGCATCGACGCGGTTCAGGCG
>JBATEM010000257.1:0-3841 GCA_049664005.1 Candidatus Macondimonas sp. | reverse complement strand
GTGGCGCCATGGCCCATTAGAGCGGGCGTGTTGGGCATGGCACGCACAATCGGCAGGGATGGGCCAAGCCAGCGCGCCAGGGCATCGGTCCCGATGCCGGCGGCGATGGAAATCACTAAGGGATCGCGGCCCGCCAGTGGCACGCGCAATGCCAGGCTAACGGCTTGCAACGCTTGCGGCTTCACCGCCAGGACCAATACATCGGCCCGCTGCGCGATGAGGGCATTGTCCGGTGTGGCGCGCAGCCCGGGGATCGTGGCGAGCTGTTGGCGCTTTTCAGCGTCCGGTTCAGCCACGCCCAAGGATGCACCGGGGGTGCCTTGCCGGATCAATCCGGCAATCAGGCTGGAGGCCATGTTGCCGCCGCCAATAAAACCGATAAAGGGATCCATGCCGTCGTGTCCGCTTCCGGGAAGGTGAATTGCGGGCCCTATGATCGGCATCCCGTGCGTGGCGTGCAACCGGCTCGCTTCAAGTCCGCGCCGCAGGGCGGGGACCGAATAATGCCGTGCCGACTCGGACCAGCGTGCTGCCTTCCAGAATGGCGGATTCCAGGTCTTCCGACATGCCCATGGATAGTGTGTCCAAACCATGGCCGGCGCTACGCAGATGATTGAATAGTGCGTGCAATCGGGCATAGACGGCGCGTTGCTCGGATTGTTCGCGGGATGCTTGGGGAATGGTCATCAGGCCGCGCAAGCACAAACGGGGGAGACCCGCCACGGTTTCGGCCAGCAGCGCCAGATCCTCGGGTTGCGCACCGGATTTCTGGGGTTCCGCGCTGAGCTTCACTTGCAGGCAGACCTGGAGGGGGGGCAGATGCTGCGGTCGAAGCCGGTTGAGCCGTTCAGCCAGATGCGGCCGGTCCAGGCTGTGCACCCAGTCGAAGTGGGCGGCGATATCACGGCATTTATTGGCCTGCAGCGGCCCAATGAAATGCCAGTTCAGATTGCGGTCAGCGAGTGCGTCGAGCTTGGGCAGGGCTTCCTGGAGATAACTCTCGCCGAAGTCGCGCTGGCCCAGGTGCTGCAGGGCGTCGAGGGCCTGAATGGGATGCCCCTTGCTCACGGCCAGCAGACAGATCTCGGCGGGATCGCGCTTGGCGCTCAAGGCCGCCTGACGGATGCGTTCCCGCACGGCCCGGTAGCGCCGTTCCTGCTCATCGGGCGCCTTGATATTAAGGTCCGTGGTCATCCTGTCGTTAATGTTAGGGTCAGTCACGGGGAATGTCGGGATCGCCATGGATATCGCGCAGCTGCTGTCGTTTTCCGTCAAAAATGGGGCTTCCGACCTGCATCTTTCGGCGGGCCTGCCACCCATGATCCGGGTCGATGGCGATATCCGGCGGATCAATTTGCCGGCCATGGATCCCAAGGAGACCCATGATCTCATTTACGACATCATGAATGACCGGCAGCGCAAGGAATATGAAGAGCAGTTTGAAACCGATTTTTCCTTCGCCATCGCCGGGGTCGCACGTTTTCGCGTCAATGCCTTCAACCAGAGCCGAGGCCCGGCGGCGGTGTTCCGCACCATCCCGGAAAAAATTCTCACCCTGGAGCAACTGGCCTGTCCGGCCATCTTCAAAGATCTGGCTCTGAAGCCCCGCGGGATCGTGCTGGTGACCGGTCCAACCGGCTCGGGCAAGTCCACCACCTTGGCGGCCATGGTCGACTATGTCAATGAAAACGAAGCCGCTCATATCCTCACCATCGAAGACCCCATCGAATTTGTCCATCCCAGCAAGCGTTGTCTGGTGAATCAGCGTGAATTGAAGCGCGATACCCACACTTTTGCGCAGGCCCTGCGCTCGGCCCTGCGCGAGGATCCGGATGTGATTCTGGTGGGCGAAATGCGTGACCTGGAAACCATCCGGCTGGCCCTGACGGCGGCGGAGACCGGGCACATGGTCTTCGGCACCCTCCATACCAGTTCCGCAGCCAAGACCATCGATCGCATTGTGGACGTGTTTCCTGCCGCCGAGAAGGACATGGTGCGCGCCATGTTGTCGGAATCGCTGCAGGCCGTCATTTCCCAGACCCTGCTCAAGAAGAAAGCCGGCGGCCGGATCGCCGCTCACGAGATCATGATCGGCACCCCCGCGATCCGCAATCTGATACGGGAAAACAAGATCGCCCAGATGTATTCCTCGATCCAGACCGGTCAGCAATTCGGCATGCAGACGCTGGATCAGTGTTTACTCGATCTGGTGCGCAAGAACGTGATCACCAAGGAGCTCGCCCGGGCGAAAGCGGCCCACAAGGAAAATTTCTAAGGGGGGATCGGCAATGGATCGGGATCAGGCCGTACGTATCATGCATGATTTGTTGCGGGTGTTGGTCCGTCGGGGGGGGTCGGATCTGTTCATCACGGCGGGGTTTCCGCCTGCCATCAAGGTGGATGGGGCGCTCAATCCCGTGGCTGAGAAACCCTTTTTGCCCGAGCATACCGCCACGATTGCGCGAGCCATCATGAATGACCGCCAGGCCCGTGAATTCGAAGGGAAGAATGAGTGCAACTTCGCCGTGGCCCCGCGCGGCATCGGTCGTTTCCGGGTCAATGCCTTTGTCCAGCAGGGACGGGTTGGGCTGGTCTTGCGCACCATCAAGACCGAGATTCCTGCTTTCGATACCTTGGGTTTGCCTGATGTATTGCGGGAGGTAGTGATGGCAAAGCGTGGGCTGGTGATCGTGGTGGGCGCGACCGGTTCGGGTAAATCGACCACCCTGGCTGCCATGTTGGGCTATCGCAATGCCCATGCCCAAGGCCACATCATCACCATCGAGGACCCGGTGGAATACGTTCACCCCCACATGAACAGCATCGTGACCCAGCGTGAGGTCGGAGTGGATACGGAGAACTGGGGGATTGCCCTCAAGAACACCCTGCGGCAAGCGCCGGATGTGATTCTGATCGGTGAGGTGCGTGACCGCGAAACCATGGAATACGCCCTGCAGTTCGCCGAAACCGGCCACCTGTGCCTTTGCACCTTGCACGCGAATAGCGCCAACCAGGCGTTGGACCGAGTCGTGAACCTGTTTCCGCAGGAAAAACGCGAGCAGGTGCTGATGGATCTTTCGCTCAATTTGCGCGCGATCGTGTCCCAGCGACTCATTCCCCATGCCAGCGGATCGGGTCGGGTAGGGGCATTCGAGATCCTGTTGGGCACGCCCTTGATTGCTGATCTGATCTTCAAAGGCGCGGTCCATCAGATCAAGGAGGTGATGGCCAAGTCAACGGCCCAGGGCATGTGCACTTTTGATCAGTATCTGTTTGATCTCTATGAGAACGACCAGATTGGTTATGAGGAAGTGTTGCGCAATGCCGATTCCAAGAATGAATTGCGTCTGCGCATCAAGCTGGAGAGCCGCAAGACCTCGCGCCGCTATGATGACGAACGCATGGTGCTGGTCGATGCGCCGCCGTGAACGGTTCGCGCTTTTATCAAGAGGCTGAGCGATGATCCTGAAACCCTATCTGCAGATGATGGTCGAGCAGCGCGCTTCGGATTTTTACTTGAGCCCGGGTGTTTTGCCGCAGTTGCGTCTGGAAGGGCGCAACCGGTCGGTGGGAAAGATGCCGCTTGCGGCCGAGCAGGTGGCGCAGGCGATCGATGAAACGCTCAATGCGCGTGAGCGGGAAATCCTGGAGCAACGCTGGCAGCTCGAATATTCCTACATTTTGCCGGAGGTGGGGCGGTTTCGCTTTACCGTATTTCGTCAGCGTGGGCAACTGGCGCTGGTGGTGCGTTTTGTGCAGCCCGCGCTGCCGCGCATCCGGGATCTGGGTTTGCCCCTGGTCCTGCAGGATCTGGTGATGCAACGCCAAGGACTGGTGTTGG
>JBATEM010000256.1:0-2457 GCA_049664005.1 Candidatus Macondimonas sp. | reverse complement strand
GGCGCAGGTCCCGCAGGCATGGCCGCCGCCGTGGTGGCCGCCGAGCGCGGCCATCGGGTCACCCTGTTCGAGGCCGAGGCCCACTTGGGCGGCCAGTTCAATCTCGCCTGCCGGGTGCCGGGCAAGGAAGAATACGCCGAGACGCCCGCCTATTACGCCGCGCGCCTGAGCGAACTGGGGGTCACGCTGCGACTGGGCCAGCGCGTCCGGACCGAGGATCTGATCGGGGCCGGCTACGCGCAGGTACTGCTGGCCACCGGGGTCACGCCGCGCCGGCCGGACATCCCCGGCATCGATCATCCGAAGGTCTTGAGTTACGCGCAGGTGCTGAGTGGCGCCGCGCGCGTCGGCCCCCGCGTCGCACTACTCGGCGGTGGCGGCATTGGCGTCGATACCGCCCATTTCCTGGCCCATGATCCCGCCACGCCTTCGCCGGGACGCGATGTGGCGGCCTTCATGGCCCAATGGGGCATCACGCGCGATCCGGCCGTGCCCGGCGGACTGGCTGCAGCCCCGCTCCACGGCCATCCGGCGGCGCGGGAAATCCACCTGCTGCAGCGCTCCACCGGCAAGGTCGGTGCACGACTGGGCAAGACCACCGCCTGGGCACACCGCGAGCTGCTGGAGCGCCTGGGCGTGCGCATCTGGAGCGGCGTGCACTATGAGCGCATCGATGATGCCGGCCTGCACCTGATTCACAACAACCAGCCGGTGTGCCTGGCGGTGGATCACGTCGTGGTCTGCGCCGGCCAGGAGCCCCTGCGCGACCTGCAAGCCCCGCTGGCGCAGGCCGGGATCCCGGTCACGCTGATCGGCGGTGCCGACGTGGCCGCGGAACTGGACGCCAAGCGCGCGATCGAACAAGCCTGGCGGGTGGCGATGGCCCTGTGAACGGCAATCAGGTCGGATGCATACAGGCCGGCAAATCCCCGCCATTCGGTCTGCCGCGGCTGTTTCGATCCGGGAGATGACCATGGATGAGAGCGTCCAGAGCGCATTACGCAAATGGCCCAATGTACCGGCCGCCTATGGCTGGCTGGCGCTGGATCGGCGCGGCGATTGGCTGCTGGAGGGCCGGCCGCTGCGCCATGCCCGCACCATCGCGTTCATCAACCGCAATTACCTGGCCGATGAATCCGGTGCCTGGCTGTTCCAGAACGGGCCGCAGAAGGTCTATGTCAGCCTGGCCTACACCCCCTGGATCCTGCACTGCCGCGCCGATCATGCGCCCGGCAGCCCCGGCGCACTGAGCACCCACACCGGGACGACGTTAAGCGAGCTGCGCAGCGCCTGGGTGGATGAAGAAGGCAATCTGCTGCTGGACACCGCACTCGGGGTGGGGCTGCTGGATGACCGGGACCTGGTGGGCTACAGCCCCGCCTTTTGCGATCCTTCGGGCCGGCCCCTGTCCGATACCGACTTCACGGATGCCTTGGCCCAGCTGATGGCAGGAGACCCTGCCCGTATGGGGCTGCGCGATGGCGACCGGATTGTGGAAGTCCATCCCATCCGCCGGGCGGACGTTCCCGCCCATTTCGGATTCATCGCCGAGGTCATGCCGCCGGCGCCATGACCTCGGGGGAGACGATTCGCTGGCACGGCCTCTTCGTGGGCGGCCGCATCCTGCTGCCCGAAGGCCATTTCAGCGGCATCGCCAAGCAGCCCGTCAGTGGCGAGCTCATGCTGGGGCGCCTGGGCTTTGCCGGTGATCTTCAGGTGGACACCCGCCAGCACGGCGGTCCGGAACGGGCGGTATGCGTCTATCCGCTGGCAGGCTACCGGCACTGGGCAGGAATCTATCCCCGCCGTGCGGATGATTTCGTCCCCGGCGCCTTCGGGGAAAACCTCTGTTGCGAGGGAATAGATGAAGCCGAGGCCTGCGTCGGGGACCGTTGGCAACTCGGCGAGGCGACCCTCGAGATCAGCCAGCCGCGCACGCCCTGCTGGAAACTGAGCCAGCACCTGGAACTACCCGACCTGTCCAAACGCATCGTGCAGACCGGGCGCGGCTCGGGCTGGCTGTGTCGCGTCATCCAGTCGGGACGGGTAGCGGCGAACGCACCGCTCCGGCTTGTGCAGCATCATCCGGCGCGCATGTCCATCGCCCGGCTGTGGCAACTCACGATCAGCGCGGCGCCCGATACGACCGCCCTGGCGCAGGCGGGCCAGCTCGATGTCCTGGCGCCCGTCTGGCGGAACCGCTTGCAGAGCCGCCAGCGCCTGCTCGAGCATGCTGGCCGCTAGGGATGCTCTGCACTGAAGTCTTCAGCGCAGATGGTCTGAATGATTGACTCCGTCGTCACGGTCGAGCCCATGGTGACGGCGAGTCTGTGGGCAGATATCCGACTCGGTCAGGCGCGATATGTCCGATTTCGGGGTGATTGCCCTGCAAAACCCGTTTCACGGACACACCTTGCCTGCCAGCATCAATCGACGCCTGGCCTGAAACAGGTTGGT
>JBATEM010000255.1:0-2389 GCA_049664005.1 Candidatus Macondimonas sp. | reverse complement strand
GTCTACACGCGTGATCATGCCTTCGGAGGCAAGCAGCTGACCGAGGAGATCATGGCCCATTACGGCCTGTCCTATGAAGAAGCCGGCAAAGCCAAGCGGCGCGGCGGACTGCCGGACAGTTACGGCGACGAAGTGCTCAAGCCCTTCATGCAGGATGTGATCAGCCATGTGGAACGTGCCCTGCAGTTCTTTTTTTCCTCCAACAGCCGCATTGAGAAGATCGGCCAGATCGTTCTGGCAGGTGGATGCGCCAGCATTCCGGGTCTTGACCAGGCGGTGGAAGAACACCTGGAAGTTGCCACCCGCATCGCCGACCCTTTCGCGGGGATGAAGATCCTGCCCCGGGCCCGCCCCCGGCAACTCAAGCTGGATGCCCCGGCCCTGATGACGGCGTGCGGGCTGGCCATGCGGAGTTTCGACTGATGACCCACCACATCAATCTCCTCCCCTGGCGGGAACAGCAGCGCAAGGAACAACAGCGCCAGTTCATGATCAGTCTGATTGGCGCAGCGATCGTCGCCCTCGGCGGGGTGTTCCTGGCGAATTCCTATGTGCAGACCCACATCGATCGCCAGAACGCCCGCAACAGCCGCATTGAACAAGAAAACAAAACACTGGATGTCCAGATCGCCGAAATCCGGGATTTACAGAAAACCCGGCAAAACCTCATCGAGCGGATGCGGGTCATCGAGCAATTACAGGATCAGCGTACCACCAGCGTTCATCTGTTCGATGAACTGATCAGCACCCTGCCCGACGGCGTGACGGTCACCGCGATGCGCCAAGAGGCCGCGCAGATCACCCTGGAAGGACAGGCCCAGTCCAACGCGCGCGTTTCCAGCTACATGAAAAACCTCGACGCATCGTCCTGGTTCCAGGATCCCCAACTGGTGGTGATCGAAACCAAAGAGGGCAAGAACGGACGTTTTGCCCAATTTTCACTGCGGGTCCAGCTCACCCGCCCAGGTGCGGAGGCGGAGGTCAAATCATGAAACTCGACATATCCGCCTTGTCCAGGCTACAGGCCGATCTGCGCAATCTCGATCCGAACAATCCGGGCAGCTGGCCCGTATCGATCCGCAATCTGGCCTTGGTCCTGCTGATGCTGCTGCTGGGTGGGCTGGGGTATTGGTTCCAGATCCAGCCCCAGATCACCGCGCTGAAGGCCGCTCAGAACCGCGAACCCGAATTGCGCCTGAGCTTTGAAGCCAAGCAGCGCCAAGTGGCTAATCTCGACGCCTACAAAATCCAGTTGCGGGAGATGCAGGAGCGCTTCGCCACCATGCTGCGGCAACTGCCCAGCCAGACGGAAATGGCCAACCTGCTGCAGGACATCTCCCAGACACGGGTCGGCACGGGGCTGGAAGAACAAATCTTCAAGCCCGAGGCAGAACGGCCCCTGGAATTCTATGCCGAAGCGCCGATTCGCATTCGCCTGACCGGCACCTACCACCAGATGGGCGATTTCGCCAGCGGATTGGCTGCCCTGCCACGCATCGTCACCCTCAGCAACATCAGCCTGAGTAACGCCAAGACGGGAGCGGATCAACTGGTGATGGACGCCACTGCCATGACCTACCGTTACCTGGAAGAACCCCAGGTTCAGGGACCCGCCGCTGGCGCCAAACCGGGAGCCACCCCATGAGCCATCACATGATCGGGGGACGCCACCGCGCCCAGGGAACGCGTACTGGCCGGCGTGGCCGCTGGATCGGCATGATCCTGTTTGCCGTCCTGGCCGGTTGCAGCAAGGACAACTCGGACCTGGACAGTTATTTCGCCGAGGTCAAGGCCCGCAAATCCAGCGATATCGAAATGGTTCCCCAGATGCGGCCCTACGAACGCTTTACCTATGTGGGCTCGGGACGTCGCAGCCCTTTTGAGAATGCGGAAACGGAAATCGCACGTCTGAAACCCAACAACGGCCTCGCTCCGGATCTGCAGCGCAGGCGGGAGCCGCTGGAAGAATTTCCCCTGGACGCCCTCAACCTGCTGGGCGTGCTCGGCTATGGCGAGAAACGCTGGGCCTTGGTGCGCTCCGCCGATGGCATGGTCCACCGCGTCGCGGTAGGGCAGCACCTGGGCCGCAATAGTGGACGTGTGACCGCTATTTCCGAGCGCAGAGTGGACCTGAAGGAAATCGTCCCGGATGGCCTGGGCGGCTGGATGCAACGGGACGCCTGGATCGCCCAGAGCGAATAAAAATCGGACCCTGCCTGGTTTGGCAGTCAATACGCCCTGCACAAGGGCCCCGGAGACCACGACCATGAAAGCCCCTGTATCACTGACCCGTTGGCTGGAGATGCTGTTCTTCTGCCTGCTGTGGGCCACCCTCGCCACACCGGCACAGGCCGAACTGGCGCTGGAGCGCGTCGAATCCAGCCGGCGC
>JBATEM010000254.1:0-2645 GCA_049664005.1 Candidatus Macondimonas sp. | reverse complement strand
GGAAGTGGCCCAGGAAATCCTGCAAAGTCTTGGGCTGCGCGCCTTCGCCCCCAGCGTTGTTGCCTGCCCAGGCTGCGGACGCACCACCAGCACGGTGTTCCAGGAGCTGGCCCAGGATATTCAGCGTTATCTGCGTGACCAGATGCCGATCTGGCGGGCACAGTATCCCGGCGTGGAGAACATGACCGTGGCGGTCATGGGCTGCGTGGTGAACGGACCCGGCGAAAGCCGCCATGCCAATGTGGGCATCTCCCTGCCCGGCACCGGCGAAATACCGGTGGCGCCCGTGTATGTGGATGGGGAGAAGACCGTTACCCTCAAGGGCGAGACCATCGCCGCGGATTTCTCGCGCATCGTGGCTGACTATGTGATCAAACGGTACAGCCGAACCAATATGTGATGGACCGTTACGGGCCGCCATTGGCGTCGACAGATTGGCCTGCCTTCAGCGTCGCCTACCCAAGGATTTGGAGCAGAGCCGGCTCAACGATTCCCCTGAATCGAAAATGGCCCGCCCGATGCCGACAGTTCGGCGGTGCGCCCCCGTCAAAAGGGCGCGGTCTATTTGTCGCAGTGGCTCGTTAAAGTGTTAAAATCGATTGTTTTTGTTACTCGGATGCACTTGATCAAACCCGACCGTGCAGAATATTCGGCCCATGGAATGTCCCTCTTGCCGACCTGAAGCAGGGGTAGGGAGCCAGACGAAATAGAGTGGGCTTGACGAAGCAGGCCGATCTGATCACCTCCTGGGTCGGTCCATTGAGTCCGTTGCAGTTGCCATCGGCAATCGATGGGTTGCGGTACAGCGTTTCTTACTTAGGCAGGAGCCCGCATGAGCATCAAATCCGACCGTTGGATCCGCCGCATGGCCACCGAACAGGGCATGATCGAGCCATTCGAAGCCGGGCAGGTCAAAGAGCGCTCAGGTGAAAAGGCGATTTCCTACGGCACCTCAAGCTATGGCTACGATGTGCGCTGCGCCGATGAATTCAAGATCTTCACCAACATCAACTCGGCGGTGGTGGACCCCAAGCAGTTCAGCGCCAGCAGCTTCGTCGATTTCAGGGGCGAGGTCTGCATCATCCCGCCCAACAGCTTTGCCCTGGCCCGCACCGTGGAGTATTTCCGCATCCCGCGCAGTGTGCTCACGATCTGTCTGGGCAAGAGCACCTATGCCCGCTGCGGCATCATCGTCAATGTCACCCCGCTGGAGCCGGAATGGGAAGGCTTTGTGACGCTGGAGTTTTCCAATACCACGCCGCTGCCGGCAAAGATCTACGCCAATGAAGGCGTGGCGCAGATGCTGTTCTTCGAATCCGATGAGGTGTGCGAGACGTCGTACCGCGATCGGGGCGGCAAGTATCAGGGTCAGGTCGGCGTCACTTTACCCAGGGCTTGAGCGCTGCGCTGAGCCCGCTGAGTCGGTCGCCCGTATTCAGCGATTCCAGCTCCAGCTTCAGATGCAGGCTGCCACGATCCTGTTCCACGCGGATCGGCAGGTAGTTGGCTGTCGGGGCCAGCCAGAACGTGATGGGCTTCTCGCGGTCTACCTGGGTGATGCGCAGGGTATCAAAACTGCCTGCCGGGGTATGTAATGTTTCAAGCTGTTGCGTTGCTTCCATGCGCAGGGGTTTGATCCTGTTTTTCTCCAGCATGCGTACCTGAATGGGGTTGACCTGCTTGAATGCCGCGGCGCGCACCAGGATCTGCAGACTCAGGCGGTCGTAGGTGTAGGGTTCCAGTGGCAGGCTGAACGCGGCTCCATTGACGGCCCCTGTGACCCGGCGGGCAGACCAATCGAAGTCGGCCGACTCGGTCTTGGTTTCACTCGCGGCCTGATGACGCATCTGATAATGCAACGGCACGGGCTGGTCGCCGTCCAGGCGGAAACGGCTGATTTCTTCGATGCGATCATTGCGCAAGGCCGCCAGCCAACCTTTCGTCTCGGTGCGGGAACTCAGGGTCCATTCGTCCTTGACGGCTTCTTGGCGCAGCGTGAACGTGGCCTGTGCCAGGGTGAGTGGGCCCTGTTGCAGGCGATAAGTTGCCTCATAAGGCGTAAGAAGTGATTTGACTGTGGTCACGGGATCCGCCGCTGGGGCAGTCGGACTCCAGAGCAAGGCCAGCAGCGCACTCATCAAACTCGCGATCCGTGCCGGATTGAATCCCTGCGATTTCATCATGACGGGCAGGTCTCCGTTTCCTCAATCAGCAAGGGCTCGTGCAGGGGCGCGCCATCGAACCAGGGGCCGTGGTCCTGCCAGCGCAGACGTCCTTGGGCGATCCAGCCCAGCGCCTGGGGATAGATCCGGTGTTCCAGGGCCTGCACCCTGGCGCGCAACGCTTCTTCGTTTTCTTCCGGACACACGGCAAGGCGCCCTTGCAAAACCACCGGCCCGCCATCCAGCTCCGCCGTGACATAGTGGATGCTGGCGCCGGTCCAGCGCTCGCCGGCGGCCAGCGCCCGTGCATGGGTGCGCAAGCCGCGGTAAGCCGGCAACAAGGAGGGATGCACGTTGAGCAGACGCCCTTCGTGGCGGGCCACGAAGTCGGCAGTGAGCACCCGCATGAAACCCGCAAGCGCAATCAAATCCGGCGCGAACTGACTGAGGGCAGTGTCCAGCGCAGCCTCAAACGCGGGGCGA
>JBATEM010000253.1:0-6243 GCA_049664005.1 Candidatus Macondimonas sp. | reverse complement strand
CGGATAGTCAACACAAAGGACTCTTTCACCACGATGGTCTGGGAATAGCCGCCGTAGGTGTTCTCGCTGCCACGGCCGTTGTAGGTGCCGGTGAAGCCGTTCTCGCAATATTGTTCCAGACCCTCGGCGCAGGACGGGCACTGCTGGCAACTGTCGACCATGCAGCCCACCCCTGCCAAGTCACCGACCTTGAACCGGGTCACCCGCTCTCCCACCGCCACCACGCGGCCGACGATCTCATGGCCGGGAACGGAGGGATAAAGCGTGTTCTTCCATTCGTTGCGGGCGGTATGCAAGTCCGAATGGCACACCCCGCAATAGAGGATTTCGATTCCCACGTCCTCCGGCCCCGGATCGCGGCGCTGGAAATTGAAAGGCTGCAGCGGGCTGGACGAATCGTGGGCAGCGTAACCGCGGGTCTTGATCATGAGGTGGACTCCTTCGCGTTAGAAACAGGGGATGCCGGATCAGCCTGGACGCCTGTGCTCCCATGGCCTTGATCGGCGGGACGGATGGCACGCCCGCAGATTCATTGCGCCGCTGGGGCGACAGACTCGATCCGAGGCATGGCCGCAGTTTCGGCTCCGAAGACCCACAAAGGTTCCGGAATTGCCGCGGCCATCAACGGCGGGCAGGCCCGATCATGAAACGGGACACCTCCCCATCGACGAGGGCGACATCAATGATGGCGACGACGGGGATACAGCGGCGGCTCACCCGGGGGGCGGCGGCGGAAGCGCCGATAATTACAGAAATACTGCTCCGGATAGCGTTTGATCAATGCCTCGACCGCATCGCTCAACACCTGCGTTCCCACCTGAGAATCAGGATCGGCCACCCCCTCCGGCACCCGCTCAAAATGGATGCGATAACCCTGCCCCCAGGCCAGCCGTTCCGCGAAACACAGGATGACCGGCACCTTCGCCTTATGGGCCAAACGAGCCAGCAACACCGGTGTATGAGTCGGCTGGCCAAAGTGAGTCACGAACACCCCGCCGAACTTGGGGTCCTGATCCGGCAACAGGCCGGCCAATTCCTTGCGCCGCAAAGCCGCCATGAGCGCCCGCACACCGCCTTGGTCCGCAGGCTCCAGTCGTGCGCCCAGGCGTTGACGCCGCTCGCGGATCCAGCGATCCAGCGCGCCTTCCTGGGGCCGGTACAAAGCCGTCAGCGGATAGTGGATCGACAGATAGTTGCTCACCATCTCCCAACAACCCAGATGGGGCGTGGCCACGATCGCGCCACCTTTGGACAGCGCTTCCCCGATCAGCGCCTCGCCCCGGGTTTCCCGTACCAGCGCTGCTACCCCACGCCGATCGGCACGCCACACCTTGCCCGATTCGAAGATCAGGCGTCCCAGATGCGCCAGCGCCTTGCGCCGCAGGCGCCGCCGCCAGACCGGGGGTTGATCCGGGAAACAGAGCGCCAGATTGATATCCACCATGGTCCGCAAGCGCAGCGGCAGCAGTGACAAGGCCATTCCCAGCGCCGCACCCACCAGGTGCAGCAACGGCAAAGGCAACAGCGCAAGGCTGCGCAACAGCCAGATGCGGAAATCAGGCATGGGATTCAAAACCGTGCTATCGGAGGAGCGCCATTCTGGGAGTGCGCTGGTTGTCCTGTCCAGACCGCTCGTGATTCTCTCTGTCGACACCAGTTGCGTTATGCAGGGCACTATTTTCGCCATGGACAGGCAGCTGGATGTTGCGCTTCAGACAGCGAATCTCGTTCCGCTCATCCACCGTCAAATGCTCGGCCCAGTCGACCATCGCCCGTTCCGACGATGGCGGCTGCCCGGCCCTGTTATCGCAGCAAAAGCGTGGGAATGGTCGAAGAGCGCAGCAGGTCGGCGGTCTTGCTGCCGAACAACAGACTGCGCAGCGGAGAGTGTCCGAACGCGCCCATGATGAGCATGTCAATGGACTGATCCTTCACCGTCCTGGCGATGATGGTTTCCGCATCGCCGGGGATCAGTGAGGCGGTAATGTCGAAGCCTGCGGCCTCCAGAGTGGTCTTGGCCCAATCAAGCTGCCTGGGCGCGTCCTGGCGCTCCTTGCCAGACATCAGCAAGTAGATGGGCAAACCACGGAACAACGGGCTGCCAGCAACCATTTTGACGCCCCGCCGGGTCACCATACTGCCGTCGAAGGCGATCATCACGCGCTGCGGCTCCTTGAAGCCTTCGGTCACGGTCAGGATCGGTTTGTGCAGCGAACGCACCACCCGCTCCACATTGCGGCCCAAGTCACGCTGGGTGGCTTCTGCGGCTTCACCACGGCGTCCGAGCACCAGCAGGCGCACGCCGTCTTCCTGTTCGGCCAGCGTTGCTTCCAGTTCACCGTGACGCTGGCGAACATCGACCAGCGCGGCACCGGCAGCAACCGCACGCTCGCGCAGCCGGTTCAAAAAGATGCGGCCTTGCTCGCGGGCACTTCGGGCGCGAGCCTCGTCCTCTTCCGACAACTTCACCAGCAGTTCCTGCTGGGCATTGACGCCGATGGCTCCACTGCGGTCTTCGCCCGATCCCTGCTCGGGATGGCGGTCGATGACGTGCAGGAATTCCAGCGGCGCGTCCATGCGACGCGCCGCCCATGCGGCATAGTCGGCCACGTAGTCGGCGAAACGGGATTGATCCACACAGGCCAGGACTTTGTTTTCGTTCTCCATGATCGCTTCCCGTTTCAATGGCCCATGAGCAGGTCATAGGCACCGTCTTTGTCATGCACGGCGAACTTGTCCACCAGTGTGGCGCTGGCTTCGTTCAGGCCGATGACTTCGACCTCGGTCGCCTCGCGCCGGAACTTGATGACGACCTTGTCCAGGGCGCTGACGGCGGTGATGTCCCAGAAGTGAGCACGGCTCACGTCGATGCGGACCTTCTCGATGACTTCCTTGTAGTCGAAAGCGTTGACAAAGCGCTCTGCCGAAGCAAAGAACACCTGCCCGGTAACGGTATAGGTGCGCACGCGACCTTCATCTTCCGTGCGTGAGGTCACACGCAGGATTTGGCCCACCTTGTGCGCGAAGAAGAAGCCCGACAACAACACGCCGACCAGTACGCCTTGCGCCAGGTCGTGGGTGCCGACCGTCACGGCAACCGTCGCCAACATGACGACGCTGGAGCTTTTGGGGTTCTTCCGCAGGTCGCGGATCGAGGCCCAGTTGAAGGTGCCGATGGACACCATGATCATCACCGCGACCAGCGCCGCCATCGGGATGCGGGAAACCGAATCGCCGATGAACACCACCATCAGCAGCAGAAACACGCCTGCGGCCAGCGTGGAGAGACGGCCCCGGCCACCGGATTTCACGTTGATGACCGACTGGCCGATCATGGCGCAACCCGCCATGCCGCCGAGGAAGCCAGAGGCGATGTTGGCCACGCCTTGGCCCACGCATTCGCGGTTCTTGTTGCTGTTGGAGTCGGTCAGGTCATCGACGATGGAGGCCGTCATCATGGATTCCAGCAGGCCGACCACGGCCAGGGTGGCCGAGACCGGGAAGATGATCGCCAGGGTTTCCAGGTTCAGCGGCACATCGGGCAACAGGAAGATCGGCAGGCTATCGGGCAACTGGCCCATGTCGCCCACGGTGCGAATGTCGAGGCCGAGGAAGATCGCCAAGGCAGTCAGTACGACGATGGCAACCAGCGGCGATGGCACCGCCTTGGTGACGTAGGGGAAAAGATAGATGATCCCGAGGCCAGCAGCCGTCATGGCGTAGACGTGCCAGGTGACATCGGTCAGCTCGGGCAACTGCGCCATGAAGATCAGGATGGCCAGCGCATTGACGAAGCCGGTGATGACCGAACGCGAGACAAAGCGCATCAAGGCGCCGAGCTTGAGCCAGCCCGCGATGATCTGGAGCACGCCGGTCAGCACCGTGGCCGCCAGCAAGTATTGCAGGCCGTGCTCCTTGACGAGCGTGACCATCAGCAGCGCCATCGCGCCCGTCGCTGCGGACACCATACCGGGGCGGCCTCCGGTAAATGCAATGACCGTGGCGATACAGAACGAGGCGTAGAGGCCGACCTTGGGATCGACGCCGGCGATGATCGAGAAGGCGATCGCCTCGGGGATCAGTGCCAGCGCGACGACGATGCCGGCCAGCAGATCGTTTCGGACATTGGAAAGCCAGTCCTGGCGTAAGGATTTCATTATTGGTGCTGTTCCGGGGGTGCGGGCTCGGCCACAGGCTGAAACGAACCAAAGGCGGGAATGCCTTTTCCGACCCCGGAAAAGAGAACAGGCCCAGAAAATGGGGCCCAGTCGGACGTACAGCCTCGTGCGAGCGAAGATTGATATTTGAAAAAGCGGTCTCGCTGCGAGACTGATGGTTACACTGGAAAGACTCCAAATGATGGCTGACGCCAAGGCGTGCGGGTTTCGATATCCCGGTCAGTCGGGCCGCAATTCTATCATTTTGCATCACAACGAAAAAGCGCAATTTGCCAATTGCAAGCGGGTGTTTGATCGACCCGACGTCCCCCGGTTTCAGTAGCGGGGCCATTTAGCGTCCGGGATTTGGGTAGCCGATCTCGGCCATCCGCTTGGCATAGGCGGCGGGCGTCAGCCCGCCGAGTACTTTCTTCGGTCTTTCCTCGTTGTATTCCCGGCGCCACGGTTCGATGACCGCCCGGGCGTGCAGCAGGTTTGCGAACCAGTGTTCGTTGAGGCATTCGTCGCGCAGCCGCCCGTTGAAGCTTTCGATGTAGGCGTTCTGGTTTGGCTTGCCCGGCTCGATCAGGCGCAGCACCACGCCGCGGTCGTGTGCCCACTTCAGCATGGCCTTGCCGCAGAACTCCTTCCCGTTGTCAGACCGGATCGTAAGCTTCACCGCCACGCCAGCTTCCGCTTCGCGCAGGAAGCCAATGATCCGCTCGTCGGTAAATCGCTTCTTCACATCCAATCTCCTGGTCAGGTGGGATTGGACTCCAAATCGGCCTGCTGCTCAAAACCGGGGGGACGTCGGGGTGAGCATTAAATTAACGTTCATGTTTATCTCCTGGGATATTGGTGAGCATGGAGGATGCCGCCACGGTTACTTCAACCCTGTGCTCCCGGCGATCATCAAGCAGCGGAATGACTTTGTCGAAGCATTCCACGCCATCGACCATCAGGCGCGACACGCCGCGCGGCGCCGTATCGCCAGCGTCCATTTGCGTCACCGCAATGTGGTAGACCGTCTCGCGATAGCGGTAGTGAAGCTTGAAAGCCTCCCAATCGGCGGGCAGGCAGGGCGCCAGATGCAGCCTGTCGGCTTCGAGCCTCAGACCGAGCAACGATTCCATGATGAGGCGGTACATCCAGCCGGCAGAACCCGTGTACCAGCTCCAGCCGCCGCGGCCGATGTGCGGCGCGACCGCATAGACGTCGGCGGCGACGACGTAGGGCTCCACTTTGTACGTCGCAATGCCTTCCGGCGAACGCGCATGGTTCGCCGGATTGATCAGCGTCAGCAGCTCCCAGGCGCGCTTGCTGTCACCCAGCGCGGCAAACGCCATCGCCGCCCAGATGGCGCCGTGGGTGTATTGGCCGCCGTTTTCGCGCACGCCGGGCACGTAGCCGCGGATGTAGCCCGGGTCCACGGCCGATTTGTCGAAGGGCGGATCGAGCAGCTGGACCAGTTGGCTGTCGCGGCGCACCAGGCGCTGATCGACCGACTCCATGGCCAGCAACGAGCGGGGCGAGCTGACCGAACCGGTCGCCCCGGATGGCCCGACCTGGGAGAGCACCGACCAGCTCTGCGAGATGGAATCGATCTGGCATTCGGCGCTGCCCGCCGAACCGAGCGGCGTGCCATCGTCGAACCAGGCGCGGCGGTACCAGGCGCCATCCCAGGCATGCGCGTCGATGTCGTGGCGCAACTGCTGCGCCTGCGTCAGGCAAAAGTCCGCAAAGGCGGTGTCGCCACGCCCGCGCGCCAGCTCGGCAAACTGCCTGAGCACGGTGCACAGGAAGAAGCCCAGCCAGACGCTCTCGCCGCGGCCCTGCATGCCGATCAGGTTCATGCCGTCGTTCCAGTCGCCGCCGCCCATCAGCGGTAGGCCGTGCGCGCCGAAACGCAGGCCGTGGCGGATGGCGCGCACGCAGTGTTCGTACAGGCTGGCTGAATCAGGCGAGCGGCCCGGCAGATCGTAGTAGGAATCGTCCTCCGGGTTGACCGGGCGGCCCTCCAGAAAAGGCACGGGCTCGTCCAGCACGCCGGTGTCGCCAATGCTCGCCACATAGCGGCAGACCGCCA
>JBATEM010000252.1:0-5839 GCA_049664005.1 Candidatus Macondimonas sp. | reverse complement strand
GGCTATGCCTATGTGGTGCAGGGCAATGCCCAACGCAGCGACAAGGTCTATGCCCACTATGATCAGAAGACCGGCCTGGTCAAGACCGAGAACTGGAGCCTGCAAATGGATCCCGGCAAGCCGCTCAGCTGGAGCGACATGAAGGTCAAGACCTTCAAGCAGGACCGCAACATCCTCGACACCATGAAACTGCGGGTCAAGGCCAAGCTCGGTTTCATCAGGGCTACGATCAACAACAACATGGTGCCCAACAAGGTCATCGCGGTAAAGAACGGGCCGGTGCGCAGCATCGTCGAGGCCGATGCATCCATCTCCATCCTGGGCATTCAGCTCCTGTCCGCAGCGGCTGATTTTGTCTCTTCGGCCAATTCGTTTGAAGTCCCGGTTCTGGCCACCATCCCCTCGGCGGCGTCCGCCCTGAGCGATCTGGCGATTGAAATCTCGCTCGATTTCAACGAGCTGGACGGTGCCATGGTGCGCTCAGCGCTGACCAGCGAGCCCATCGTGTCGGGCAAGAAGGCGCCCGGCCCCCTCAAGGCCAGCCTGAAGGACAACTGGATAAGTGGCTCGCATCCCGATGGCTTTGACATTGCCGCCTTTTTTGGGGTAACTCCGGGTGTGCAGGCCGAACTGGATGGCTTGTACAAGGATGCCGGCAACGGTGATGACGCCGATGAGCCCGAGCGTTTCAAGGGCAGCCATCCCCAGGTGGGCTGGAGTGTGACCAAGATTCCCACGGGTGTGGATCTGGACCTGATCGTCAAGCTGTTCTTCGGTGATGGGCTGTGGCAGGGCAAGGACCCCACCGCTGCCATCAAGCAGATCAAGTCTCCCATCAAGCCGCAGGTGAATGCTCTTTAAGGGCTTCACCTCCACGCAGCGATAAAAAAAGGCCGGTTGCGAAACCGGCCTTTTTCAAGTTCGACGTTTGGGTCGAACTGCGATCCTTACGGGATCGCCAATGGATCAGAAGCGACGGGGACCGCCGGGACCGCGACGGGGACCGCCGGGACCACCGGGACCACCGCCACCACCGGGGCCAGCGCCCCGATCCATGGCTTCATTGACCCGCAGGCTACGGCCATTCATATCGGCGCCATCCAAGGCACTGATGGCAGCTGCGGCATCGGACGAATCCATTTCCACGAAGGCAAAGCCGCGCGGACGGCCGGTTTCCCGGTCCGAGATCAGTTTGACGGAAAGGACATTGCCGTGGGCTTCGAACAAGCTGCGGACTTCATCCTCGGTAGCATTGAAAGGCAGGTTACCGACATAAATGGACTTGGGCATAAACAAATTCCTAAACAAAAGGATCAGGGACCTGATGGCCACCTGCGACCGTGGCGCGAATCCGAGCTTGGATTGCGACCACACCGAACAATCGCGGCGCCGGAAAACCTGCGCAGCAACGTCACCGAAGCGCTTAAGGCGAACCGGCGCCGTTAGTATGCACCCATTCATGTTGCAATACATTAAAAATTTCAAGGGCAATGTGGGGCGCCGGGCGTGCCGGATAGGGCTTGGATAGTTCCGACCAGCTCCCCGACATGGCGCATGCCCTGCGCGTCGAGGTACGCGCGGATGCCTGCAGTAATCCGCGGCACGATGAGCGGGTCATAGAACAGCGCAGTCCCCACTCCCACGGCGCTGGCGCCGGCGATGAGAAATTCCAGGGCATCCTCCGCGCTGGCAATACCGCCCTGTCCGATGATGGGAATGCCATGGGGCCGGGCAATCTGGGCAACCTGATAAACCTTGAGCAGGGCAATGGGCTTGATGGCCGGCCCCGACAGACCGCCCTGGATATTGCCCAGGATCGCCCGGCGCGTGCGCAGGTCCACCGCCATCCCCTGCAGGGTGTTGATGACGGCAAAGGCATCGCTACCCGCCTCGATGCAGCGGCGCGCATTGGCCTGGATGTCGGTCTGGTTTGGCGACAGCTTGGTGATGAGCGGTTTACTGGTCTGTTGTCGGCAAGCCGCCACCACCCGCGCCGACATCTCCGGATCATTGCCGAAAGCGACCCCGCCTTCCTTCACATTGGGACAGGAAATGTTGATTTCGATCGCATCGATCGGGGAATCGTCGAAGCGCCGGGTCACCTCGGCGTACTCCTCCACCGTCGATCCGGAAACATTGGCGATAAACCGTGTTTCGGAGAAATCCAGGGTGGGCAGGATATCCCGCACTACCGCTTCCACGCCCGGATTCTGCAAGCCGATGGCATTGAGCATGCCCCCCGCCGTTTCCCAGATGCGATGCGGCGCATTGCCCAGCCGCGCCATCGCAGTGGTCCCCTTCAGGCAGATCGCCCCCACATCCCGGTTGGAGAATCCCGCCACCCGCGTATACTCTTCGCCAAACCCCACACAGCCCGACAGCAGCACCACCGGATTGGCGAAATCCAGCCCGCAGAAGCGGATGCGCAACGGAGCATCGGGACAGGCGGGGGCCATCGGTTTTCCTCAACCACAACAGCAATGCGGGACGCGGGCGTGACCGCCATCTTATCAAGCTCGGCAAATACCACGAAGCAACAGGGGCTGCACGTCATCCTCTACCAGCCCGAGATTCCGCCCAACACCGGCAATGTGATTCGTTTGTGCGCCAATACCGGGGCGCGCCTGCATCTGATTCATCCGCTGGGCTTCACGCTGGACGAGGCGCGATTGCGACGGGCAGGGCTCGACTACCGTGAATTCGCGCGCATTGCGGAGCATCCGGATCTGGCCGCCTGTCTCGACACGGCGCGGCCTGCGCGGGTCTTCGCCCTGTCCACCCGTGGCGCCACCAGCCTGTTTGCAACCCGCTTCTGGCCGGGCGATGCCCTGCTGTTCGGTCCCGAGACCCGCGGCCTGCCGGAGGTCGTTCTGGACAGCTTGCCGCCAGCGCACATCCTGCGGCTGCCCATGCAGCCCGGCAATCGCAGCCTGAATCTGTCGAATGCGGTGGCCGTCAGTGTGTTCGAGGCCTGGCGCCAGCTCGATTTTGCCGGCGCGCAATGAGCTTTCACGGAGTGCGGCGGCGATGTTCGAGAGCCTCCGGAAACCGCACTCGCGCCCGCCAGTGCTTGCTCATCTGACTTCGTCCGCTCGCTGCTGGCTGCGCCTACAGGAATTCAGGCTTGGCTGATCCTTGGGTGAGCGCCTCCACCGCCGCCAGCGGGCTCAGCCCTTCATAGAGGATCCGGTAAACCTGTTCCGTGATGGGCATACGGACTCCCTCACGCTGAGCCAAGGTCCAGACCGCAGACGCGGCTTGCACCCCTTCCACCACCTGCCCGATCTCCTGGTGGGCTTGCTCGCTGGTGAGCCCGCGTGCCAGGGCCAGGCCCAGGCGGCGATTGCGGGACTGGTCATCGGTGCAGGTGAGCACCAGATCGCCCAATCCGGCCAGTCCCATGAACGTGGCGGCCTGTCCACCCAAGGCCAACCCCAAGCGCATGACCTCGGCCAGTCCCCGGGTGATCAGCGCGGCCCGGCTGTTGGCGCCAAAATGCAATCCATCGGCGGCGCCGGTAGCGATGGCCAGCACATTCTTGACCGCCCCCCCCACCTCCACCCCGATCAGGTCGGGGCTGGTATAGGCGCGAAATCGGCCATTGTGGAACAGCTCGGCCACCTCGCGGGCAAAATGCTGATCGCGGGCAGCCACCGCCACGGCCGCGGGCAGCCCCGCCGCCACCTCGCGTGCAAAGGTGGGGCCCGAAAGGACGGCCATGGCGCAGGTCCCCAGGGTTTCCTCAACGACTTGATGGGGCAGGCAGGCCGTGTCCAGTTCCAGTCCCTTGGTGGCCCAGATGATGCGCGTGCCCGGCGCAATGAACGGCTTCAGGAGGGTCAGCACACTGCGCAGGGCATGGCTGGGGACCACGATCAATATCGTGTTGATTCCGCCAACCGCAGCGGCAAGATCCGACTGCACCGAGAGACCAACGGGGAAGGCGGCATCCGGCAAGTAGCGGGTATTGCGGCCGGCGGCAAGCAGTTGCGCCGCGTGCTCGGGGCGATGCGCCCACAGGGTGATGCGGTGCCCCGCCCGCGCCAAGTGGATGGCCAGGGCGGTGCCCCAGGATCCCGCCCCCAGCACGGCAATGGATTGTTGGCGCGGCGCTGTCTCCATATCGCGTGAATCGCCTCAGGCGTTGGGTTTGGCGGCGCTGGCCTGGCGCTGCTGCAGGCGCTGGGCATAGAGCAGATCGAAATTCACCGGCGCCAGCAACAGTTGCGGCAGCCCGCCCTTCGTCACCAGATCGGAAACCGCCTCGCGAGCATAGGGGAACAGGGCATTGGGGAAAAACGCGTTGCTCACGGCATCGAGTTCCATGGTGTTCATCCCCTGGACCAGGAACAGGCCCGCCTGATGGACCTCTACCATGAAAGCCACCTTGCCCTCGATCTGGGCGGTGACCGATACCCGCAACACCGCCTCGTATTGGTCGGCAGTCAACTGGGTGGCGCTGTGGTCCATGTCCACCTTCATCACCGGCTGGACATTGAGACCGAACAAAGTGGCGCCCATGGGCAATTCGAAAGACGCATCCTTCAGGTAGACCTTGAGAATCTGAAGCTGGCGCTGGATATTGCTGTCTTGCATGGGTTGTTCCATCGAGGCGGTTCCTTAAAGGGTCAGAATCAAATCAGGGCTGGTCCGCGAGGATGGCCAGCCCCATTCAGAGGCCAAGAATCGCCCGCAGCCGTCCGGCGCGATCCAAGGCCAGCATTTCCTCACAATCGCCCACATGGCGACCATCGACAAACAGTTGCGGCAAGGTGTGGCGGCCACTGCGGGTCCGGACCTCGCTGCGACGCACAGGGTCCCGGTCCACCGGAATTTCCTCATAAGTCACGTTGTAACGGTCCAATAGTGCACGGGCCCGGACGCAAAACGGACACCAAGCCAAGGTGAACAGTTCGACCTTCATGGCCGGTTCAGCGTTTTTCCAGGGGGAGTTCGGCCTCCCGCCACGCGCGCAGCCCGCCGCGCAAGAGCAACGGCCGGGCAAAACCGGCGCGAGCGAGCCGCTCGACCACCGACGTCGCACGGTTGCCCTCCTCGCAACAGACGATAACCGGACGATCCTTGTGCGGCTCCAGGGAAGACAGTGACTCATCCAGCCGCGCTTCCGGTATATTTCTGGCCTCGATGATGTGCCCCTGTTTGAACGCAGCCACATCGCGCACGTCCAGCACCCAGGCGTCCTCGCGATTGATCAAGTGTACGGCGGTGGCAGCATCGACCCCGCCTCCCCGGCGGCGAGCCCGCTGCACTTCCATTACCACGATGAGGATCAGCACGATCCCCAGGGCCCCGAAGAGGTAGGGATGGGCAACGATAAACGGCATGATGGACATTCGGATAATCCGGTATGACAGGTCGAAAGGGCCCCCGAGGGGAGCATCAAGCGCACCATTATAGCCTTGGCACCTCCAGCCCACACATCTGGCGTGGGTGGATGGCGCTAGCGGGCATTGCTGCCTTGCTGTACCTCCCCTTCAACGCCCTGGCTGAAAAGAACGAGGCCCGGTTGGCACGCATCGAAAGCCGGATTGCCACGCTGGAGCGCCAGATCGACAAGGACCGCAGCATCCACGGCCGCGCCGTGGCGGCCCTCAAGCGGGCGGAACAAGCCCTGGCGGATGCCGCCCGCAAAACCAATGCCTTGCAGGATGATCTGGCGGCCGGGGCGCAACGACTGGCTGCGACCCAGACTGCTATCCACGAGCAGGAAATCCAGTTGCGGCGCAACCGCGCCACCTTGTCGGCACAACTCCGCGCGCGGCAGGCGATGGGGGACGATCCCTGGCTCAAGGTATTTCTCAGTCCCACCGACCCCGCA
>JBATEM010000251.1:0-2560 GCA_049664005.1 Candidatus Macondimonas sp. | reverse complement strand
GCCGATCACCACACCCATGCCGTGATCAATGAAAAAGCGGCGGCCGAGGCGCGCGCCGGGATGGATTTCAATTCCCGTCAGCCCGCGCCCCAGATGGGACAACAGCCGCGCCGGCCATAGCCACCCGCGCTGCCACAGCGCGTGGCTGATGCGGTGCAACCAGACGGCGTGCAGACCCGGATAGGCCGTGAGCACTTCGCGGGTGCTGCGTGCGGCCGGGTCGCGCTCGAACACGCACTGGATGTCTTCTCGCAGGCGCTGCCACATGACTCACTCACCGATCGAGGACGGAGGCGGTCGTCGCCCCCGGGAGGCTCATTATACGTCCCGGCCGTCAGCCCCGCCGGGCCGACGCGTGCGCCCGCCCTGGATCGCGCTCAGCATGCCGCGCAGGATATTGACCTCGTCCGGCTCCATCTGGGCGCGATTGAACAAGCGCCGCAGCCGACGCATCAAATAACGCGGGTTGCCGCGATCCAGGAAACCGATCTCTGCCAGGACTTCTTCGAGATGCTCGTAGAACGAGCTCAGCATCGCGGCGCTCGCCAAGGTCTCGTTCGCGCCGGTTGGCACCGCGTCGTCGAAGCCGCCTGCCGCCATGCGCCACTCATACGCCATGACCTGCACGGCGGCGGCCAGATTGAGCGAGCCATAATTCGGATTGGCGGGGATGTTGATGCGCACATGGCACAGATCCAGTTCCGCATTGGTGAGGCCGGTGCGCTCGCGGCCGAACACCAGGGCGGCCCGTTCCGTGGCGGGTCGCTGTACGACGGCCTCGGCACCGGTGCGGGCAGAGAGGGTGGGACCGGAAATGTAGCGCGGACGGGCGCTCAGCCCGGCGACCCAATGACAACCGGCCAGGGCAGCGGGCAAATCGGCATGGACACAGGCGTGTTCGAGGATGTCATCGGCCCCCGCCGCCATGGCCGAGGCCTGCGGGTCGGGAAAACAGGCGGGCGCGACCAGATGAAGCTCACCGAGCCCCATGGTCTTCATGGCCCGCGCCGTAGCGCCAATGTTACCGGGATGGGACGTTGCCACCAGCACGATGCGAGGCGGATGGCTCACGGCGCGAGCGCGGGATCTCCCGCCAGGGACAGCGGCAGTTCATCCTCGGCGGCATTGCTGGCAAGTCGGGTATCGGGCAGGCGCTCCAGGGCATAGGCGTGCAGCCCGCTGAAAATCGCCGCGGCAATCCGCCGTTGATGCGCTGGATCTTTCAACCGGCGCTCCTCGCTGGGATTGGTGATAAAGGCGGTTTCCACCAGGATCGAAGGGATGTCAGGGGATTTGAGCACCAGAAATCCGGCCTGTTGGACCGATTCCTTGTGCAGGGGGCCGAGCCGACCCAGTTCTCCCAGCACCCGGTCGGCCAGCAGGAAGCTGGCGTCGATGGTGGCGGTTTGGGACAGGTCCAGCAGCACCTGCGCCAGCACCTCGTCCTTGTCGTGCAGTTTCACGCCTCCCGCCAGGTCGGCTGAATTCTCACGCGCCGCCAGCCAGCGCGCCGCCTCATCGGTCGCACCGCGTTGGGACAGCACATAGACCGAGGAGCCCTGGCTGCCGGTGTCCTCGAAGGCATCGGCATGAACGGATACGAACAGGTCCGCCTGATGCTTGCGGGCCTTCTGGATGCGCTGACGCAGGGTGAGGAAGTAATCGCCATCCCGAATCAACACCGCCTTCATACCCGGCTCGCGATCGATGCGGCGTGCCAGTTCGCGGGCGATGCTCAGGGTGACGTCCTTCTCACGGGCACCGCTGCCGCCAATGGCACCGGGATCCTTGCCTCCATGGCCGGCATCGACCGCAATGATGACGGGCTGGTTCTTGACCGGTCCCGCGGTCGTGGCCACCGCCTTGGGAATGCGGGGCGGTAGTGGAGCGGATTCCGACAGCTCGCTTGATTTGGACTTGACCGCCCGTGGCGCAGTGGATTCCGAAGCGGCCCGCGCCACGGCAACCGGCGCCGGCGTCGCGGCGACGGCTTTGCTGCTTTCCTTCACTGCTTTTGGCGCCGATGCCGTGGACGATGGACCTGCAGCGGAAGGCTTGGGAGTGGATTTCGCAGTGGCCAGGGCGGCCGATTTGGCGGGTGGCTGGCTCGCCGCCACCATAGCGCGTGGCGCATGATTCAATTCCACGGCCAGCCGATATTTGCCTTGCGGATTTTTTTCCAGCCGCACTTGGCATTCACGCGGCATCTCCGCCAGATCCAGCACCACCCGCAACTCGCCGGGCGCGCGTGCACCGCTGCGCACCATCGTCACCATGCCACCCGGAACAGGCAAGCCCAACATACGCGCGGGGGCGCCCACCCCTTGCAAATCAATCACCAGTCGCGGCGGATTGCTCAAGGTCAGCATGTCATGCTCGACCGGCCCATCCAAAGGCAGGAAAATACGCGTGGACTCGCGTCCCGCCTCGACTTGGGCCACCTGCGTTGCCCCCGATACCGCCCAGAGCGGCAAGGCCACGCACCACAACAGCATCATTGCGATCCAACGTTGCATGTCCTTGCCCCCCATCCCGGTTGAGCCCAAATCTTAGAAGGCCG
>JBATEM010000250.1:0-5319 GCA_049664005.1 Candidatus Macondimonas sp. | reverse complement strand
TCAGCGCCAGGCCCTCCCGCTCGGCCTGCGCCGTGGCCAGCCGGGTAGGGACATAATCGGGATGCAGGTCGCAGGCCAGACGCTGGGGCGCAAGGCCGAACAGAGCCGGCAGGGTCATGCATTCCTGTGCCCAGGCGGTTTGCGCCTCGGGATGATCCAGATCTCCTCGATAGCCACCCACCACCAGCCGGTCGGCGACCGTGACCGCAAGACCATTCTTCCATGGCCCGCCCACCCCCAGCACCGGCATTACGGGGCGCGGCAGGCACAATTCCTCAGGAACCTGGCCCCGGCCCAGGCGCAGCATCATGGTCTCGCCCTCGAAAACCTGTGCCACGCTGTCTTCCACCGGCCGCACGATGGGCCTGTCATGCAGCAGGAAACCCTCCGCGATCCCCTGCAGCGCCGACAAGGCATGGTCATTGTCGAAGCACATGGGCGCACCGCTGCGATTGGCGCTGGTGGCAACCACGGGGAAACCAAGGGTTTCCAGGAGGAGATGATGCAGGGGGCTGTAGGGCAGCAAGGCCCCAAGCCGATCCAGGCCGGGGGTCAGCGCTGCGCAGAGTGGATCGTCCGCTCGCCGCGCCAGCAGCACGATGGGTGCGACCGCCGATTGCAGCAGCGCCGCTTCCGCCATGGAGACATCACAGCTGCGCCGCAACTGCCCAAGATCGGGAAACATCACCGCCAGGGGTTTGGCCGGCCGCGCCTTGCACGCGCGCAATCGTGCTACGGCCGGCCCATCCCGGGCATCGACCAGCAGATGGATGCCGCCGACCCCCTTGACCGCCACGATGCCACCCGCGCACAGCGTGACAATCGCCTGCGCCAGCGCCGCATCGCCAAACGGCCCCGGCATTCCCTTGGCGTCATGCCAAGCAAGCTGTGGTCCGCACACCGGACAGGCCAGGGTCTGGGCATGAAACCGCCGATCGACGGGATCGGCGTATTCCGCCCGGCAATCCCGACACAGTGCAAAACGGGCCATGGCGGTGTGGGCCCGGTCGAAAGGCAGGCGCTGCAGGATGGACCAGCGCGGCCCGCAGTGGCTGCAGGTGGTGAAGGGATAACGGTAGCGGCGCGCAGCGGGATCGAACAACTCCGCCCGGCAGGCCGGGCAGGTGGCGAGATCGGGAGCGATCGCGGCCGCCGCAAGATCGGCGGTTTGGCTCGCTGCGATGACGAAGGCACTCTCCTGTTCCAGGGGCCGCTCCTCGCGGCGCAAGCGCTCGATTCGCGCGGGTGGTGGCATGCCGGGCAGTTCCCGGTCAAAGCGCATCACTGCCGCCTCGGCGCCCTGGACCTCCACGATCACCCCGCCGGGCGTGTTGGCCACCCAGCCGGTCAGGCCCAGTTCCGTGGCCAGCCGGTGGACAAAGGGCCGCAGCCCCACCCCTTGCACCCGCCCATGACAGGTCAGGCGCACCCGGGTCTGCATCCCAGGGTCGGCCATGGATTCAGCGGACCTCGATCGATTTGAGCACCAGATGGGCGGCGTCGGGGTGGGTCAGATCCTCCGAGCATTCAATGGCCAGGTGCGCCGCCTCGGCCGGTGTACCCTGCGCCTGATGGAGAAAATGTTCGCGCAGATGGACATCGGTGAACTGGCTGAGGGCGCCCGCCCATAAGTGCACGCTGATCACCTCGCGGGCTCCAGCGGCCCGCATTTCTTCCTCGATCTGTCGCAGCAGGCCGGTGATCAAGCCTGATTCGTGCATGTCATGACCTCCTCCAATTCGGCCTGCAACCGGGCCACGACCTGAGGCACGGCAGCGGCCACCTCGGGGCTGAGCCCCTCCCCCAGCCCGAAATCCGCCCCTTCAACGCCATAGACCACCAGGTGAGTTGGCAGCACGCCCAGACTTTCGGCCAGCGCGATACCCTCGGCCAGCCCCAGGCCATGGGTGGAGCCACCCTGCCAATGCGCCGGCCAGTGCTGCGCAGCCGGTTCCAGTCGATGCCAGGTCCCCGGCAGCGCACCGGAATGGACCGCATCCACCACCCAGACGTGGTGGCGGTCTTCCCACAGGGTGAGCAGCTCCAGGGTCTGGCGAGGCAGCAGATGAATCGCGACAGCGGCCGGCGCCACGGCTCGCAGAGCCTCGACCACCACCAGTCCAACCCCATCGTCGCGACGCTCCGGGGTGCCCAGACCGACCACCAGCAGGGACTTCATGGGTGGCGCACGACGTCCAACTTCAGAAAATGGGTGGCGCAGGAAATGCAAGGGTCATAGCTGCGGATCGCCTGCTCACACAGGGCACGCAGCCGATCGTCGTCCAGGTCCAGATTGGCCTGCGCCAGCGCCATCAGATCAGCTTCGATGCGAGTCTGATTGACGGCCGTCGGGGGCACGATGCGCGCGCTGTCGATGATCCCATCCGCCGCAATGCGATAGTGATGATAAAGTGTGCCGCGGGGCGCCTCGGTGGCGCCGTGTCCCTCCCCCGCCCGAGGCATCACGGCCAGCGCGGCAGGCTCGAAGGGCGCATACCCCTTGATCAGCCGCAGGGCTTCCTCGCAGGCCAGCAGGATTTCCACCGCCCGCACTACGATCGCCTGGTAGGGATTACGGCATACGGTGCCCAGACCCGCCGCCGCGGCCGCCACCCGGGCGCGGGGCGTCAGGCGCTCCCGATTCAGGGCATAGCGGGCCAGTGGTCCCATCAAGACGGGCGTGCCATCCGGGCGCCGACTTTGCAGCGCAGTGGAATGGGGCACATGGGTTTCCGTCAGCACTGCCGGGAAGTCGGACACGGGCCAGTCGCCACCCCGGCTGGACGTGAGCCGGCCGGCGTTCATGGGATATTCATCGGGATGAACGAGGGCAATGAATTCGTAATCGACCTCGAAATCGGGGAAATCGAGATCCGCGACGAAGCGGATCGTCTCCTCTGCCGCCTCTATCGCCCACGTCAGCTCCGGGATCAGCCCTTGCAGGGCTTCCAAGGGTGGCGCGCGGTAAAAACCACCCAGCCGCACGTTGACCGGATGGATGGCGCGCCCGCCGACCGCTTCGACCAGGGCATTGCCCAGCTTCTTGAGCCGCAAGCCGCGCCGCACCGCTTCCGGATGCACCCGTGCCATCTGTACCGCATCAGGAAAGCCCAGGAAGTCAGGCAGATGCAGAAGGTGCACATGCAGGCCGTGGCTTTCGATCCATTCCCCGCAATACAGCACCCGCCGCAGGTCCTGGATCGCGGGTGGCAGCGCCACGCCGCAGGCATCCTCCATTGCCTGGCACGCACTCATCATGTAAGCAACAGGACAGATCCCGCAGATGCGCGCGGTGATATCGGGCGCCTCATGGAAATCCCGCCCCCGCAGCAGCGCCTCGAAATAGCGCGGCGGCTCGAAAATGGCGAGTTCGGCGCGGGTCACCCGGCCCCCTTCGATCTCCAGATGCAGCGCCCCCTCTCCCTCCACCCGGGCCAGGTAATCCACGCGCAGGGTGCGGGTTTCAGGATTCATGGCGGCGGCTTTCCACTTCAAACGCAGGGGCCACGGCATTGAATGTCCGGTAGAGCCGCGTCAGGGCCGGTTTGCTCATGCCCAGCCCCGCCAGGCGTTCGCTCAAGGCCAAGGTATTGGCCCGTTCACGGGGACCAAAGCAGCCATAACAGCCCCGACCATGAGCGGGACACAGGGCGCCGCAGCCGGTCTGGGTGACCGGGCCGAGGCAGGGCACATCGTGGGCAACGAGCACGCAGGGATGCCCCACCGCCTTGCAGCTTTCGCACACGCTGCCCTGGGGCAGGCGCGGAGCATGGCCATGCAGCAGCGCAGTCAACACCGCCAGCAGTTGTTCCTTGCGAATGGGACAGCCCCGCAGTTCCAGATCCACCGGCACATGAGCGGCAATGGGCGTGGCGGTGGCCAGGCTGTCGATATACTCCGGATGGGCATAGACTGCCTGCCGGTAGGCATTCACGTCGTCGAAGTTGCGCAGCGCCTGGATGCCACCGGCCGTGGCGCAGGCACCGATGGTGATCAGCATGCGCGATGCGGTGCGTACCTGCTGGATGCGTGCCGCGTCATGAGGGGTGGTGATGGAGCCTTCCACCAGGGAAATGTCGTAGGGACCCGGCTGGATGTCACTGGAGGCCTCCGGGAAGTTGGCGAACTGCACCCGCTCCCCAAGCGCCAACAATTCATCCTCGCAATCCAGCAGGCTCAACTGACAGCCGTCGCAGGAGGCGAACTTCCAGACCGCCAGACGTGGCGCTTGCCCTGTCATGTCACAACTCCCGCACGTCGAAGAGATCAGTCACCCGGTCGAAGCGCAGCACCGGGCCATCCCGGCACAGGATGTAGCGCCCCCATTGGCAGTGACCGCAAGTGCCCACTGCGCACTGCATGTTGCGCTCCATCGAGATATGGATACGGTCCTCGGACACACCGCGTTTTTGCAGTGCCAGCACGGCGTAGCGCAGCATCGCCTCGGGACCGCAGAGAAAAGCCACGGCATCGGTCGGATCGAAACCGCCGCGCTGCACCAGTTTGGTGACCACCCCCACATGTCCGCGCCAGGCGGGTCCGCCGCGATCCACGATCACCTCCACCACCAGATGGGGCCGGCGCGACCAGGCAATGACATCGTCACGAAACAGTTCGCTCGCGGGATCGCGGCAGCCGATCAGCAGGAACACCCGGCGGAAGGCCTCGCGATGGCGCATGGCATAGCAGACCACCGGCCGCAATGGCGCGAGGCCAATACCGCCCGCCACCAGCACCAGGTCGCGCCCAAAGGCGGCCTCCAGCGGCCAAGCCGTACCAAAGGGACCGCGTACCCCCACCACCTCCCCTTCCCGCAGGGTCTGCATGGCCCGCGTCACGCGACCCACGGCGCGCAGGGTGTGCATCACACGGCCCGATTCCTCCGGATCGCCGCTGATGGAGATGGGCACCTCACCGACGCCGAAGACGTAAAGCATATTGAACTGGCCAGGCCGAAACGGCGGCACTTCTCCGGCTTCGGGTTGCAGATGCCACGTAAACACCGCGCCGTCCGACGTCTCGTCCCGACGGGAGACGATTCGCCAGGGCGTGGGCATCAGCACATCATCCGGGACAGACATGGCATTCGGATCCTCAAGGCTATCCATAGAGATCCGAAAGCTGCATGCGGGTGGCCTGAAGCCGCTGGGCAAGCACCGCCAGCAAACCCCGGGTGATGGCATAACCCACCGCGCTGTCGGCGTCCATGGCGCTGCGCAGGCAAGCGGCGTCCAGCGCCAGCACCTGGGTGGGGACCCGGGCCACGGCATCGAAATGCCAGCGATGGGGGGGCAGGAACCACGACCAGCCGACCGCTTC
>JBATEM010000249.1:0-2298 GCA_049664005.1 Candidatus Macondimonas sp. | reverse complement strand
GGCTTACGCCGGCTATCACAACGATCGCGATTTCGAAGGCGATCCCGAAGCCGACAGCGCCGGGGATCTGGCGCCGGAAGGGGTGCTGTTCATCCCCGCCCAAGACAGCCCGACCCGCCAACCTCTGCTGGTCGTTACTCATGAGATCAGTGGCAGTACCGTGATCTACGGCGTGATTCCTGAATCGTCGGCCACGCCTTGATGTGATTGTCGCAATATAAAGGCGGCCCGATTGTTGGGCCGCCTTGCGTGAGCAGAAATGCGGATTGACTAGGGAGCCATTCGCTCCGAATGGCCTCAACCGTGTTTGGCGACGCCTTCCCAGTAACGGGCTTCCAGATCCTTCTTCGGCAGCTTGCCGGCCAGATTGCGCGGCAACTGATCAACGAAATCGATGATCTTGGGCAGCTTGAAACCGTACAGCCCAACTTCCTTGCAGTGCGCCAGGATCTCGGCCGCATCGGCATACTGGCCTTCCTTCAACTGGATCACCGCCGCCGGCACCTCGCCCAGGTCCTTGTCCGGCGCCCGCACCACCGCCACGTCGGCAACCTTCGGATTGAGCTTGATCGCATGCTCGATCTCGTTGGGGAACAAATTCACCCCGCCGGTGTTGATCATCTCCTTCCCCCGCGAGGTGAGAGACAGAAAACCATCGGCATCCAAATAACCAATCAGACCATCGTCGTACCAGAGCTCGCCATCAATGGGGATAAAGCATTCGTCGGTCTTGGACTGCTGCCCCACATATTCCAGTCCGCTGGTCAGCGCCGAACGCACCAGCACCTTGCCTTCCTGACCCGTTGGCGCCCAGCGCTGGGTCTCGGGATCGTAGATGCGGCATTGGGCCGCCCGCACCTTGCCAACGCTCTCGTAGCGCTTGGGATCAGTCTGATAGTCCTCGGGGACCAGTACCGTGATCAATCCGGTTTCGGACGCGCCGTAGTACTCGTAGAACACATCGTTCTTCGCCCCCTGGCGGCGGAACAGGGCATTGATGCCCTGCTTCACCTTGGGGGGGCAAGGGGCGGCCGCGCAAACGATGGTGCGCATGCTGGCGAGGTTGTATTTGGCCTTGATCTCATCCGGCAGGGCCAGCACCCGTTCCAGCATGGTCGGTGCCACGAAGGTCCAGTTGATGCGCTCATCCTGGATCAGTTGCAGGAAGCCCTCGGCGGTAAACTTGCGCATCGGCACCACCGTGCCGCCGAAAAAGAACGGCAACACGCCGATCTGCACCCCGGCGTGATAGAGCGGCCCCGGAATCAGGGAACGCGCATTGCCCGTGATGGGATCGTGGCATTCACCCAGCCCGTACCAGTCAAACGCGCTGGCCTGCATCAGCGTCAAACGCGTCACCTGCTCCCGGCTCACGCCGCGGCGGGCCTTGTCGGACTCGCCGAACATAGCGTCCTGGTTGAGGTTGATGTACTTGGGCGTGCCGGTGGTGCCGCCGCTGTAGGGCTTGGACGACATGGCAAAATGGCCCGGCGGCAGGCTGGGCGTGGCGCGATGGATCAGATCCTCGAAGGACTCAAAGCCCTCGCGCCGTTCCTGGCCCACCAACAGGACCCGTTCGACCGTGGGCATCTGGTCGCGCACCTTGGCCACCGTGTCGGCAAAGCCCGAGTCCACAACCAAGATCTTGGCATTGGCCCGTTGGACGCAATCCACCAGTTCCTGGGGGCGCAAATGCCAGTTGAGCATGGGCATGGCGACACCGGTGAGGGCACAGGCGAGATTCAGCTCGAACCAGTGGGAACAGTTGTAGAGCAGTTCTGCGCAGGCATCGCCTTCGCGCACGCCCAGCTGATGCAGGCCATTGGCCAGACGCAGCACCCGGTCCTTGAACTGAGCAAAATTGATGCGCTGATCGCCATCGACGATGGCCTCGCGCTGGCCCAGCGTGTCCCACAGCGACAGGAAAAACTGACGCGGCAGCTCAGCGCGATTCATGCGGCTGCGCACAATGGTCTTCAGGCCGGTGCGGGCCAAGGTGCCGTAACCGATCTGGTGGGTAATGGCGCGCAACGCGCGACGGCTGGGTTCTTCACGTAACAATGCCAAGGTCGACATCGCGATCCTCCATGATGTTCTATTGCAGTCCATCACCGCCGGTAAGCGGCGACCTCCTTCCTGGATCCGAAAGTGTCCCAGCATACCGACCGGTTGGCAAGGCCAGGGCCATGCGCCTGTTGATCGTCAAGCTCTCCTCGATGGGAGATGTGGTCCACGCCCTGCCGGCGCTGAGCGATGCTGCGCGCGCGCGGCCGGGCCTGCGGGTCGACTGGCTGGTGG
>JBATEM010000248.1:0-5928 GCA_049664005.1 Candidatus Macondimonas sp. | reverse complement strand
GTCCAGGACCTGGTCGTTGAAGTAGTCCTCCGCGCACAGGCCCATGATGCTGGCCTTGATGCGCAGGTTGATGTCCTTGGACACCAGCACCACGTCCCGGTCTGGATAGCGCGCCTGCAGCGCCATCACCGTGCCCAGCAGACTGTTATCGGGTTTCAGGCCCGGCAAGGCCAGGGGCAGGGCGGCTGACAGCGGCTCGGTCTGGAAATACAGGCGCCCGCCCGTATCGCGAACCGTCGCCTCGTATGCGCTCAGGCGCCCAAGCGGCAGGCCGTCGACAACCGCCTGATGGTCTGCGCCCTGCATCAGTTCATCGAGGAAGCGGCTGACCTGGCGCACGTTGCGGGCCACTTCGGAGACACCTTTCTTGGCGGCGTCCAGTTCCTCCAGCACCACCATGGGAAGGAATACGGCGTGTTCCTCGAATCGGAACAGGGCCGTGGGATCATGCATCAGGACGTTGGTATCCAGCACATACAACCGGGTGCGTGCGATCTCGGGCAGGCTGTCCGCAGTGATGCCCTCAATGCGGTTGCGGCGACGACGAACGGGCGCGGCGGGAGGCGGCGTCATACCGTGCCCTCCTGCCGCAGCGCCTTGACGGCTTCCAGCACTTCCATGACATGTCCTTCGACTTTCACCTTGCGCCAGGCTCGTGCGAGCCGCCCATCGGGACCGATGAGGAAGGTGCTGCGTTCCACGCCCATGACCTTGCGGCCGTACATGTTTTTTTCCTTGAGTACATCGAACATCTGGCAGAGGGTTTCCTCGCTGTCGGCAATGAGCGGGAAGGGCAGGGCGTACTTCGTGCAGAATTTTTCGTGGGAGGTCAGGTTGTCGCGGCTCACGCCAATGATTTGCGCGCCTTGCGCCGCAAAGTCGGCCTGATGGTCACGAAAATCCTGTCCCTCGGTGGTGCAGCCGGGGGTGTCGTCCTTGGGATAGAAATACAGGACCGTGATCTTGCCCTGCAGGGAATGCTCGGTGAAGTTCCGGCCTTGGGTGGCCGCGGCGCTGAAACTGGGAATCAGATCGCCCGGTTCGGGAAAGGGCATGGTGAGAACTCCGGATCGTTGGGACCATGGGGGGGGAAGTTGCTTCGCGCAGAGACGAAGCAGGAATCGCAAAAACAGCAAGGCTTGAGGCTCTGAATGGTGCTTGTTGCAGAACGCCACGAGGGTTACCATCGCAGACTTTCTTTGTGGAGCGGGTCATGATCACGGGCAGTCTTGTCGCCTTGGCCACACCGATGCATGCCGATGGTGCGGTCGACCGGGAGGCGTTCGCCCGGCTGCTGGAATTCCATATTGAGCAGGGCAGCGATGGTCTGGTGGTGGCGGGAACCACCGGCGAGGCATCCACCCTCAGCTTTGCGGAACATTGTGCGCTGATTCGCGAGGCCGTGGCCTTGGTGGGCGGGCGGATTCCCGTCATTGCGGGGACTGGCGCCAATGCCACTGCCGAGGCGGTCGAATTGACCCGGGGCGCCAAGGAGGCAGGCGCCGACGCCTGCTTGCTGGTCAGCCCCTATTATGTCAAGCCGACTCAGGAAGGCTTGTACCGTCATCACCGGACCATTGCCGAAGCGGTTGCCATTCCCCAGATTCTCTATAACGTGCCCGGTCGCACGGGCGTGGATCTCAAGCCGGAGACAGCCTTGCGTCTGGCGGGCGTCCCCCACATCGTGGGCCTGAAAGAGGCGGCGGGCGATCTGGATCGCGTGCGCCATCTGTTGCAGGTCTGTCCGCCTGATTTTGCCGTATATTCGGGTGACGACGCCACTGCCTGCGAAGCGATTCTGATGGGCGCCAAGGGAGATATCTCGGTGACCGCCAATGTGGCGCCGGCGCTGATGCACCAGATGTGTGCCGCGGCCCTGGCGGGCGATGCGACAACGGCACGCGCGCTCAACGCCCGACTGGCACGGCTCCACCAGGTGCTGTTCGTGGAGAGCAATCCCATCCCGACAAAATGGGCGCTGATGCACATGGGTCTGATGGGTCCGGGTATCCGCTTGCCCTTGACCCCGCTTGACCCCACTTACCACTCCCTCGTGGCTGACGCCCTTAAACAAGCAGGAATCATCCCATGTTGACACCCTTGCGCCGGATAATCGTCCTGGCCCCCGTCTTGTTGCTCGCCGCCTGTGCGTCCAAGCCCAGTTGCGAGAAGCGTGAAGCCCACCTCGATGCCCGTCCGGGGCCTGAAATCGAACTGCCTGCGGCCCGCGGGCGGGGGGCCTGGAAGATTCCCGAAGGTGCCCCAATCCAAGCGGGAAGCGACATGCGGCGACGCTCCGACGGCCGTTGCCTGGATGAACCGCCGGCCTTTGTCCCGCCAGCGGATGCCGCAACGCAATGATTGCAGGAGGCGGGCGGCTGGGGTAACCTTCGCGCCTGCTCGCCTGTGGGCAACGTATCGATTCCGGAGAGATGGCCGAGCGGTTGAAGGCGCACGACTGGAAATCGTGTATACGGTAATCCCGTATCGAGGGTTCGAATCCCTCTCTCTCCGCCACTTATCGTTGACATCGATTGGACTTCCCGTACAGTTTCAGCGCCCAGCCCCTGATGAAACGTGCGGCGCGATGGCAGGACGTCAGTCGAAACGGCCACCGCGGTGATTATTGTCTGCGCTTCTGCGCCAGCATGGCCAGTTGGCGGTACTCCTCGCCGTTCATTGTGGTCGCCCGCGACCATCTGTTGTAGCGGGCCGGGATCTGCGTTTGATCAGCAAATTTTCAGCACGCCCTTCCAGCCTGTCATTCGCAACAATGTGCCGCACAGGCCCAGGCCCAGGCCAGATGGCACGGCCATCGAGGAACACATGGCCGCGATCGACAGCGAACCTGGACGCCTCAAAGGCGACTTTCGCCGCCCCCGCTTCGACTACGCCCCTTGAACGCGTTCAAGGGCCCAATCTACTGCCTTTTCCCACCCCCGATGGAGCCCCTATGGGATTGCGCTTTCAAAGAAGGATTCGACTTGCCCCTAGCCTCTTCCTCAACGTGAGCAAGCGCGGCGTTTCCCTGTCCTTCGGTCGGCCCGGCGCAACCGTCAACATCGGCGGCAAGGGCGGACCGCGGGCGACCGTTGGCCTGCCCGGAACCGGGGTGTCCTATACCGCCCGCCTGCCCCGCGCCACGCCGTCGATGCAAGGGCGCGGCTTGCTGAAAATCCTGGCCATCCTGGCGTTGGTCGCTCTTGCCGTCGCTGGCTTGTGGGCGCTGGGCCTGCTTCCCTGAAGCAACGGCTTCCGCATTTTGTGCAGGCCCAGCATGCGCCGGATCGATCCCGGTAGACGGGGTAGAATAGGGGCGCCTCCCCGCCCTTGGAGCCGCCTTATGGCCACCGCGCCGCTGCCCAACGATACAGCCCGTCTATTGCGCCTGGCCGGCACCGCATCGGTCGCCACGGCCGTGCTGCTGATCGCCGTCAAGGCGGTGGCTTGGGTTCTGACCGACTCGGTCGCGCTGCTCGCATCCCTGGTGGATTCGATGATGGATTCGGCCGCCTCGATGATCAACCTGCTGGCGATCCGCTACGCCCTCGCCCCCGCCGATGACGAACACCGCTTTGGACACGGCAAGGCCGAGGCCCTGGCCGGGCTGGGGCAGGCGATGTTCATCGCCGGCTCCTCGGTATTCCTGGTGCTCCAGGCGGTGGAGCGCATCCTCAATCCCGCGCCGCTCCAAGGAGCCGGCACCGGCATTGCGGTCATGATCTTCAGCATGGCGCTGACCTTGCTGCTGGTCGCCTTCCAGCGCTATACCATCCGTCGCACCGGCTCAACAGCCGTGCGCGCCGATTCCCTGCATTATCTCAGCGACTTCGCCGTCAACCTGAGCATCATCGTCGCTCTGCTGGCTGCCGGGGCCGGCTATCCCGCAGTCGATGCCTGGGCCGGCATCGCCATCGCCGCCTACATCCTCTATACCGCCTGGGGCATTGCCGCGGACGCCTTTCATCACCTGCTGGATCGGGAAGTGAGCGATGCCGTGCGCGCTGAAATCCTCGCTCTGGCCCGGCAGCCCGAGACTGTGCGCGGCGTGCACGACCTGCGCACGCGCCAGTCCGGCCAACAGATGTTCGTGCAACTGCACTTGGAGCTGAGCCGCGAGATCCCGCTGTGGCAGGCCCATCGCGCCGCCGAATGGGTGGAAACGGCGGTCCGGACACGCTTCCCTGGCAGCGACGTCATTGTTCATCAGGATCCCTGGCCCATGCTGCCGAGCGAGGAAGACCTTGCCGAGACCGAGGAGTTCGCGGATAGCGCCAATAAACCCTGAAGATCAGGCGGCCGCGACAGCCGCGCGACCCAGGCGGGCATTCACCGACCGAGCAGGCCCGTTTCATCAGCGCTCTCCAAGGGGGATGGAATCAATCCGCATGGATGGGCACATTCCCTGCTTTTGCCCCAATTCATGATGATTTTAAAACAGCTGTTCAAACCGGCTGTGCCAGTTCCGCAAAGACTTCGTCAGCGGCCAGCAGGGTCGCCGCCAATTCGCCTTCTCCGTGCATGGCGGACACAAATCCCGCCTCGAAGGCCGAAGGGGCCAGATAGATGCCGCGCGCCAGCATGCCGTGGAAGAAACGCTTGAAACGGGCCACATCGCAGCCCATGACCTCCTCGAAATAACGAATCGGCCCGTTTGCCGTAAAAAACAACCCGAACATTCCCCCCACGGTGGTGGTTTCCAGGGCAATGCCGTGGGCCTGGGCGCGCTCCGCCAAGCCGTCGGTCAGCCGCTGTGTCATGTTCTCCAGCCGTTCGAAAAAGCCGGGCTGACTCAGAATGTTCAAGGTGGCGAGCCCCGCGCTCATGGCGATGGGATTGCCCGACAGCGTGCCGGCCTGATAGATCGGGCCATCCGGCGCGAGTTGATCCATGAGGTCGGCTCGCCCGCCGAAGGCGCCGACTGGCATCCCGCCACCAATCACCTTGCCCAGGGTGGTGAGATCGGGCCGCACGCCGTAGCGCGCCTGAGCACCCCCCAGAGCCACCCGAAACCCGGTCATCACCTCATCGAAGATCAGCAGGCTGGCATATTCATCGCACAAGGCGCGCAAACCCGCCAGAAATCCCGGCACCGGCGGCACACAATTCATGTTGCCCGCCACCGGCTCGACGATCACTGCGGCGATCTCCTCGCCCAACTGCGCAAACGCTTCACGCACGCTGTCCAGGTCGTTGTAGCGCAGGGTGAGCGTTTGCGCCGCCAGCGCCGCCGGCACGCCGGGCGAGGTGGGCACCCCAAGCGTGAGCGCACCGGAACCGGCCTTGACCAGCAGGCTGTCCGCATGGCCGTGATAGCAACCCTCGAATTTGATGATCCGGTCGCGTCCCGTCGCACCCCGCGCCAGGCGGATGGCGCTCATGGTGGCCTCGGTTCCCGAGTTCACAAAACGCACTTTCTCGATCGCCGGCATGAGTTGGCAGACCCGGCGCGCCAATTGGGTTTCCAGCGCCGTGGGTGCCCCGAAGCTGAGTCCCCGGGCGGCGGCCTGCTGCACCGCGCCCACCACTTCGGGATGGGCGTGACCGACGATCATCGGCCCCCACGAGCCCACATAGTCCACATAGCGCCGGCCTGCCACATCCACCACATAGGCCCCCTGGGCGCGGTCGATGAAAACCGGCGTCCCACCCACCCCACGAAACGCCCGCACCGGCGAGTTGACCCCGCCTGGAATGTAGCGCCGCGCTTCTTCAAACAAGGCTTCGGAACTGGCCATGGATTCGGGCTCCTGCAAAAAAAGAGGTCAGTCTAAGCGGCGGGGAACAGGGCGGCATAGTGCTGCGCCCGCATCTGCGGTTCGGGTCCCGCCAGTCCGCCGATCACGGCCACCAGAGCGGCGCCGGCGGCGATCAAGCCGCCCGCATTCTCCGGTGTGATGCCGCCGATGGCGACCAGCGGCACCGACA
>JBATEM010000247.1:0-10426 GCA_049664005.1 Candidatus Macondimonas sp. | reverse complement strand
GCACCGCAAGCGCGAGGGTCTGGGCAATCATGCCGCCCATGCTGATCCCCATCACATGGACCTGTTCCCAGCGCAGGGTGTCGAGCAAGGCCAGCGCATCGCCGGCGAGTTGTTCCGCTGTATAGGGCCCATCCGGAACATCGCTTTCCCCGATGCCCCGATTGTCAAACACGGCGACCGGCCGATCCTGTGCCAGCCGCTCCGGCAGGTCGTGCCAATCTTCCTTGACCCCGGACAAGCCCATGATCATCAGCAGCGGACGGACCGAGGCAGATTCATTGCGCAGATGATAGGCGATGCGGACTTGGCCGGAATGGGCGTAGCGGGGATTTGCAGACATCCTCAAAGGCCTCCCTGGCCGCATCAACCATCGCGGAGACGCAGTTTAACAAGCAGTGGCGAGACTGTGCCCGGCGGCCTAGGCGACGCTGACCTCATAGGTCAACCCAAATGGCCCTTTGCCGGTCGGTCCACGCTGGGAACTGAAATATAGGCGGCTGCCATCGGGCGAAAAGGCGATCCCGGCAATCTCCGACTGGTCCTGATCTACCACCTGAAGCAGGGGCGTGGGCTGCCCTGTCGCATCAAGGACCACCACCTGCATATCGCCGCCATCTTCCGCCACCAGCACCTCGCCACTTGAAGCAACGAGCAGGTTGTCCACCCCAGAGAGTATATCCGCGGGGCGGTCAGCGTCACGCCGATACAGCACCGTCAGGATGCCACTGCCCGCTGCACCGGGTTGATAGCACCACACCGTGTCATCGCCCTTGGTGGTGAAATAGATCCGCCCGGCATGCCAGCCAATCCCCTCGCCACCCCGGAAGGCCGTGCTCTGGGGCACCTGCAGCCGCGTGGGCACTCCTTTGCCCGCACCGCCCAGCAAGGGCCGGGGCTCGGGCACCGGATGCCACATCACAGCCGCCGGGCCAGCCAGGGGATCGCCCTGCACCTCGGCCACTTCAAGCGCCCCATCGTTCAATTTTGGATAAGCGCTGGGGGTGAAGCGATAAAACCGGCCATCCGGCTCATCCTCAGTCAGATACAGTCGCCCCTGGTCGGGATCCACCGCTACCGCCTCATGCTTGAAAACCCCCAGAGCCGGGCGTCGCCGTGGCAAGCGCCGCCCCCGGGGATCGCACTCCCATACCGCGCCGCCACTCCATTCCTCGCATGACAGCCAGGTTCCCCACGGCGTTGCGCCGCCGGCGCAATTCAAGGAAGTCCCCTCCAGCAAGGAGTAGGCACCCACCACCTCGCCGCGCGCATTGAAGTGCAAGGCACCAACGCCGCCGGCCGCCGGCACCTCGCTGTTGGAGACATAGATCCAGCCGCCCCGCGGCGCGGAGAAGGTCGCGCCCCCATCGGGAAACAGATGCCAGCGATAGCCACCGCCGTTCAGGACCGGCTGCCCGGAACGAGCCACGAGGCGCGCCCTGAGCCCGGCAGGGAGCCGGATACCCAGCGCGTCCGGTTCGCCCAGGGGGCCAAGATGCTCAAGAATCAGCGTGCTCGGCGCTTGCGCCGCCTGGGCCAGACGATGCCAGCCGCTCAACGGGCCGGCGACCACCATCCCCGTCCCCACCAGGCTTTGCCACAGGAAACGGCGCCGGCCGGCATCCATGGGCTGTTCCGGTTCATGTTGCATGGTCAACCCCCTTTGATGAATCAGGCGTGCGATCAAGGATCACTTCGCCAACCATCATCGAATGTGCTTGGTGACGAGCTGATGAAAGCCCGAGGACAGATGCGTGAATCTTGACTCGCCGCCACCTGCCCTCTCCCCCTGGGGATGGTGCGACACCCCGGCGCCCATGCCGGGAGAAATGCCCGCCGATGCGATAGCGTCCCGTTCAGGTCTCCAACAGGCTGCGCAGCATCCAGGCGGTCTTTTCATGCAATTGGATGCGCTGGGTGAGCAGATCGGCCGTCGCTTCGTCGGCAGCCGATTCGACGCCCTCGTACAGGCTGCGCGCGGTCCGCACCACAGTTTCCTGCCCTTCGACCAACAATCGGATCATGTCCTGCGCCTTGGGGACGCCTTCGGTTTCGGGAATCGCGCTGAGCTTGGCAAAGGCCCCATAAGTACCCGGCGCGGGGAAACCCAGGGAACGGATGCGCTCGGCGATCTGATCGACGGCGAGAGCCAGTTCGGTGTACTGGGTTTCGAACATCAGATGCAGGGTCTGGAACATGGGGCCGGTGACATTCCAATGGAAATAGTGGGTCTTCAGATACAGAGTGTAGGTATCCGCCAACAGCCGGGACAGCCCGTCAGCGATCCGGGCGCGGTCCGCTTCCTTGATACCGATGTCAATTTTCATACAGATAACTCCTCTGGAATGGATCAAGCAGTTTTCAAGGAATGTCCGGCGCGTGCATCCGGTGGCAAGACAAGATGCGCCGGACATTGACGGCAATCAGGAACGGAAACATGACTGGACGATCGACCGGCGAGCCGCGTCCCGAGCCCAAAAACCACAGATGTTGTGGGACTGCCCACGCCGAAAGCCGTTCGGGAGTCCGTCCCGGCGCGCAGTGTGCATCAGTCCGCGTCGAGCTGGACCCGGCCGTTCACTCGAATGACCAGCTCCGTGACCCCGGCCTGGGTGGCCACCGGAACCGCGTCCCTCTTGGCCATGCCCATCTGGCGGGATTCCATCAATGCCATGCGCGGCGTCGCATTGAAAAGGCCGTCCACCTGCAAATCGACCACCCGAAAGCGCGCCGCCCCCAAGGCCTGCTGGGTGATTTCCGCCCGATGGCGAAAGGCAGCGATGGCTTCTTTCACCAAGACATCCTCTACCTCCAGACGGCGCTTCGGGGAAACTTCGAAGCCCATCCCCTGGACCACCAGTCCACTGGCCTGAAGTTCTCCGATCAACGCACCCAGACGGGCGAAATCAGTGCCTTCCAGTAAAAGCCGGGCTTGGGCACGCCAACCGGTGAGACGTCCACGCTCGTCGTTTTCCGGCAGGGTTTGATAACCCTGGCTTTGCAGACGCACCTCGGGAAAAGCGCGCGCCTTGGCCAAGGCCTGCTGGACCTGGCGATTCACAGCTTGTCCGAGACGCGCCGGATCGCGATCCTGAATTTCCAGCGCCAGCACGGCGTGCATCCAGTCATTCGCGACTTCCTGGCGTGCCTCGCTGCCCAGTGACACCAGGTTGTAGTTCAGATCTTCCGCCCAGACCGGCTTCAGCATCAGCCCGAATATCATGCTTGCCGCGAGCTTCCAGAACCCGCGCCATTCCCGCCAAGCCCTCATGTTGTAAGGCTTAACCGGCATCAGAAGCCTCCTCGATTTCCACCCGCTTGGCCCGTTCCCACAGCGTTTCCATGCGCGCCAGATGATCGGGCGCCGGCTTCAAGCCATCAGTGGCCAAGCGCTGCTCCACCCAGGTGAAGCGCTTCACGAATTTGGCATTGGCCCGGCGCAGCGCCGTTTCCGCATCCAGATCCAGGAAGCGGGCCAGCTGGGCCGCGGCAAACAGCACATCCCCCAGTTCCTCTTCCACCCGCGCCGCCGTCTCACCCGCAGCCAGCGCATCCTCGACTTCGGCCAGTTCCTCCCGCACCTTGGCCAGGACATCACCGGCCGCGCGCCAGTCAAATCCGACCCGTGCAGCGCGACGCCCCAGCTTGTCCGCCCGGGCCAACGCTGGCAGGGCAACGGGCACACCCGCCAGCACGCCTGTGGCGGCTTTTCCGGCCGCCTGTCGCTCGCCGGCCTTGATGGCGTCCCAGCGCGCCGGGTCATGCCCCAGGCCAGCATCCTCGAACACGTGCGGGTGGCGCCGGATCAGCTTTTCCGTGATGCCCGCTGCCACCGCGGAAAAATCGAACCAACCTTGTTCTTCCGCGATCCGGCTGTGAAACACCACCTGGAACAGCAAATCCCCCAGTTCATCCCGCAATGCAACGGGATCAAGCGCCTTCTGCTCCAGGACCTCCACGACCTCGTAACTTTCTTCCAGCAGATAGGGGATCAGGGAGCGGGAGTCCTGGGCCCGATCCCACGGGCAGCCCGTTTCCGGATCGCGCAGTCGCGCCATCACCCGCAACAGTTCATTCATCATCAGCCACCTCGGGCATGGCTGGAGCGAGCTTGTCCAGCAGATTGACGATCATGGCCGCCGTGGCGCCCCAGATGTTCCACGGCCCGTAGAGAATGGCGTGATAGACCAGTTCCCGACCCTGCACCTGGGCTACCCGCCGCTGGTGGTTCGCCGGGTCCATCAGGAACGCCAGGGGCACCTGGAAAACCTCGGACACCTCCCGTGGGTCAGGCTGCAAGATGAGATTCGCAGGCAGGAAACCCACCACGGGCGTGACGCAAAATCCGCTCACGGTGAGGTGGGGATCCAGATAACCCACCACCTCAATCTGATCCGGCGGCAGGCCCAGTTCCTCTTGGCTTTCCCGGAGCGCCGTCTGGGCCGCATCGACATCCGTCGGCTCAGCGCCCCCGCCCGGAAAACTGATCTGCCCGCCATGGTTGCGCAAATGGGCGGTGCGCTGGGTCAACAACACCTGGGGTCCCGACGGATCGCGCACGATGGGAATCAACACCGAAGCCGGACGCAAGCGGTCCAAGGGCATCGGCAGCAGATCCAGTGGCAGATTGAGCCGACCAGGAAAATCACGCAGGGATCCCGGGTGAGGCGCGGGCGCCGTGCCGCCAAGCTGGCGCACGATGCGGTCCAGAATATCCTCGCTCATCTAGGCCCTATGCAGAGATCGTGGTGATAACGCTGTTTCCAACTCATCGTCAAAGTCGGCCTATCAGCGCACAAGCGCCTCGAAATAGCCCGTGGACAGCGATTGCGGCGCTGCGGCCGGCCCAAGACGGTGCATGCAGAACAGCCAGGGGCCATGTTGTATGCGGTGGATCGCTCGCATCGGCGCTCCGCGGCGGAGCCGGCGTGAGGTTTGTGGCCTGTGGACCCGACAAACGATCATGGATGCCTGCCCTTGGGGGCGCGCTCGCCGAACCCTGCATGCCGTGCTAACCCGGCGGCCAGGTCATCTGGCGGCCGCCCAGCACATGCAGGTGGATGTGATACACCGTCTGCCCGCCAGCCAGATTGCAGTTCATGATGGTGCGATAACCGCGCTCAGCAATGCCTTCCTGCCGCGCCACAGCCTGAGCAGCGAGCATCATGTCGCCAATCAGCGGGGCGTCCTCGGGCGTGAGGTCGTTGAGGGTGGCGATATGGCGCCGGGGAATCACCAGCGCATGGGTCGGCGCCTGGGCATGCAGGTCGCGAAAGGCGATCACGGACGGCGTTTCATGAATCACCTGGGCCGGCAATTCGCCTTTGACGATGCGACAGAAAATGCATTCGGCCATGGGGCTTGCTCCTTATGCAGCCGTCGAACCTTTAGAGGGACTCCGTCGTAGGGTCGGATACATCGCCGCTGCTCGCCACCCGATGGCGGCCGCTGAAGGCGTGCGACAAGGTGCCGCTGTCGACATAGGTCAATTCGCCGCCCATCGGCACCCCATGAGCGATGCGACTCGCCCGCACCCCCGCCCGCTCCGCCAGGGTTGCAAGGAAATGGGCAGTTGCCTCCCCTTCCACCGTCGGATTGGTGGCGAGGATCACCTCGCGCACGCCCTGCGCCAACCGTTCGGGAAAACGGTCCAGTCCCAGTTCCTCGGGACCAATGCCGTCGAGGGGAGACAGATGACCCATGAGGATGAAATATTTGCCGCGGTAGAACCCCGCGTTCTCGATGGCCACCACATCAGCCGGGGTTTCAACGACGCACAGCAGGCCGTCATCCCGATGACTCGACTGACAAATCAGACAAAGCTCGCCTTCGCAGTACATGCGGCAATCCCGGCAATGGCGCAGGATTTCCAGCGCATCGCGCAGGGCGCCGGCCAACACCAGCGCGCCATCACGGTCTTTTTCCAGTAGGTGGAAGGCCATGCGCTGGGCGGACTTGGGCCCCACGCCGGGCAACAGGCGCAAGGCTTCGATCAACCGGGCCAGCGGTGGCGCGAACAGCGACATGCTCAGAAGCCCGGAAAACCGCCGGGCATCTTGATCCCGCCGGTCAGACCGCTGACCTTCTGACCCAAGGTTTTCTCCAGCTTGCGCAGGGCGTCGTTCATGGCCCCGGCGGTCAAATCCTCCAGCAATGCCCGGTCGCTGAGCAATTGCGGATCGATCTGTACCCTGCGCACCTCCCGACGGCCGTTGAGCGTCACCTGCACCATGCCGGCCCCCGCCTCGCCGGTGACTTCCACTTTTGCCAGATCCTGCGCCGCGCGCTGCACATCCTCGCCCATGCGCCGCGCCTGGTCGAACAGCTTGTCCAAAGGTCCCGCCATGATCATTCACTCTCCATCGTTGAAGGTCGCCGCACCCAAGGGCCGCACGCTCTGCAGCCGCGCATCGAGCCGCGCCTGCATCAGTTGCACCACCCCATCCTCGCGGATCGCCACCTCCGCCTGGTCCTGGATCCGCGCGCGATCCTCGTCCTGGCGTTGGGCCGGCGTCGGCTGCGTGGTCTGCTCGATTTCCTCGATCCGCAGCACCAGTTCCGGCTGCCGTAGATGCTCGCGCAGGGCACGCAGCAAGCTCTGTTCTGCTGCTGGCCGCCGCAAGGCATGCTGCTGCCGGGGCAGTTCCAGCACCATGCGGCCATCGTCGCGGGATTTCAAGGCACAATGCCGGGCGAGCTCAAACGGCCCGCCGCGCAGCCCGAGACGGGAGACCAGATCGTCCCAGTCATCCCGCGCCTCTGACCATCCGGCAGGGCGTTCGGGCACGGCCGCGAGGGGCGCCGCAGCCAAAGGCTTGGACGCGGAAGACCCTTCCGCTGTGGGCGTGGCCGTCACGGCCTGGATGATCGCCTCCTCCTCGTACGCTGACCGGGACGCTGGCGGCTCCGCCTGTGGATCTGCCGTCGGCAAGGAAGATGCGCGAGCAGCCCGTGGCTTGCCGGTTTCGGGTGCAGATCCGGCGGGCACCCTATCGGGGGCGGCCAGAGATTCCGTACGCTCTGGTGATTGTGGACGAAATGCGTGCAGCCGCAACACCACCATCTCAAAGCCACTCGCCGGGTCCGGCGCCAGAGACAGGTCGCGCTTGCCCAACAGACAAATCTGGTAGTACACCTGCACGGCGGTGGGGGAAAGCGCGTCCAGCAAGCTTGCCTCGATCGGCTCCTCGTCCTCGGTCAGACGGCCGAAGGTCTGCTGGAAGGCGATGGCCTGCAGACGCAGGGCCAGGGCATCGAGCAGGCCGCTGTAATCCGGACTGCGTTGCCGCCAGGCCGCGAGCACCTGCCAGACGGCGTCGGCATCTCCGGCCGCCAGTGCCGCCAGCAAACCATCCACCTGCAGGCGGTTGACGGTGCCCAGCATGGCATCCACATCCGCCGTGGTCAGTCGACCGCCGGCATAGGCAATGGCCTGATCGAGCAGGCTCAGTGCGTCGCGCACGCTGCCATCGGCTGCCCGCGCCAAGGCGCGGAGCGCGGGCGGGTCAGACGCGATGCCCTCGGATTCCAGAATGTGCGCCAAATGGGTGGCGATGCGATCGGCAGCCAGGCGATGCAGGTTGAACTGCAGGCAGCGCGACAGCACCGTCACCGGCAGCTTCTGCGGGTCGGTGGTGGCCAGCAGGAATTTCACATGCTCGGGCGGCTCTTCCAGCGTCTTGAGCAAGGCGTTGAAGGAATGGGTGGACAGCATGTGCACTTCGTCGATCAGGTAGATCTTGAAGCGTCCCTTGCCGGGGGCGTACTGGGCGTTGTCCAGTAGGCTGCGGGTGTCGTCCACCTTGGTGCGCGAGGCCGCGTCCACCTCGATCAGGTCCATGAAACGGCCCTGATCGATTTCCTGGCAGGCGTCGCAGCGGCCGCAGGGCGCCGCCGTGATTCCCTCATTGCAATTCAGGCACTTGGCCAGGATACGGGCGAGCGTGGTCTTGCCCACACCGCGCGTGCCGGTGAACAGATAGGCGTGGTGCAGGCGCTGCTGGGTGAGGGCATTGGACAGCGCCCGCACCACGTGCTCCTGCCCGACCAGTTCCTGGAAGCCATGGGGACGCCATTTACGGGCCAGTACGGTGTAGCTCATCGACCTTCCCATGCCAGCGGAGTCAAAAAGGCAAGCCCCAAACGGGTGGCGGCCCCGGCCAGCCACACTCCGGCGCTCGAGTCCACTGCTGCCGCTGCTCCCTTCCGGGTCTCACGGGGTTCACAATGTATCGTCGCGAAGGGACCAACCGGGGCCACCATAAACGGTCGGAAACAGGCCCGCAGCGCCCGTCTCGAGAGGCCCGGATTATAGCAGCGAACGCCCGTCCGGCAAGCCACCCTCAATAGCGCTCGAAAACCTGCTCGCCGCGGGCATCGAACAGCTTCACTTCGTAGGGTTGCGGGTTCGGCCCTTCCATGCCTGGCGAACCCACCGGCATGCCCGCAACGGCGATGCCAATCGCCTTGGGCTGTTCACGCAGCAGGCGTTCAATGGCAGCGGCCGGAACATGGCCTTCCACCACATAAGGGCCCACCTGCGCGGTATGGCAGGAATTCAACTGCGCAGGAACACCCAGCGCCCGCTTGCGATCGGGCAGATCGGACACATCATGCGTGGTGACAGTAAAGCCGGCCTGGGTCAAGTAGCGCGCCCACGCCGCGCAGCAGCCACAACGCGGGTCCTTGTAGACCGTCACGGAAGGCGGGCTGGCGAGGCTGGAGGCCGCGAAGGCAAGGCCCAAGAGCAGGGCCAGTCCACGGGCGGTATCGATGGGTTTCATCTTGGGTTCCCTCCTGGTGGGAATCGCGGGGCAAACAGCTTCACCGTTCGGCCTGAATGGCTCCGGAATTACAAGGTCATCGTGGCACGGACAAGGTTGTTTTCCGAGCCGGAAGCGATCTCAAACCCCAGCTTGCGGCACACGGCCAGCATGGCGCCATTTTCCCGCAGGATGTCCCCGTAGATTTCCCGATAACCGCGCTGCCTGGCGTAATCGATGATGCGCTCCATCAGTCGCATGCCCAAGCCCTTGCCGCCCTGGTCGTGACGCACGCCGATGGCGAATTCGCAGCGCTCATCATTGGGATCCCCGGCAATGCGCACCCCGGCGAGGATACGCGCCTGGCCCGGCAAACCCGGTTCGGTCAGCACCAGTGCCATCTCCCGATCATAGTCGATCTGGCTCAGCCGAGCCGCCAGCTGGTGGGGCACATGGCTCATGGGCGAGAAAAAGCGCATGTAGCGCTCCTCCTCGGTCATGGCATCGAACAGCTCGATCAGGGCCGGTTCATCCTCGGGCTGGATGGGACGCAGCAGCAAGGAATGGCCGTCGGCCAACTCGAAGGACTGCTCCAGTTCCTTGGGGTAAGGCCGGATCGCGAAATGCTCATCGCCAGCCGGCGCGGACAGGTCCACCCGTACCCTGGCATCCAGCGCGAGTACGCCCTCCTCCCCAGCCAGCAGCGGATTGATCTCGATCTCCACCACCTCCGGCAAGTCGGCCGCCAGCTGGGACAGTTTCACCAAGCTCAGCGCCACATCATCGATGCGCGTCGCCGGAATACCCCCGACGCCCTGCAGCACCCGGTAGATCCGCGTACGTTCGATCAGATCGCAGGCCAGGTGCAGGTTCAGGGGAGGCAGCGCGAACGCCGTGTCGTTCAGGGCCTCGACGGCATTCCCGCCCTGGCCAAACAACAGCACCGGACCAAATACCGCATCCGTCGTCATGCCCAGGATCAGCTCGTTGTTTTCCCCCTTGGGCATCATGGGTTGAAGCGTGAATCCTTCGATCCGGGCATGGGGCTGGTGTTCCCGCAGATGGGCCAGAATGCCCCGCGCCGCCTCGGCCACCGCCTCGGGGGTCTGCAGATTGAGTGCCACGCCGCCCATGGCCCGCTTGTGGAGAATGTCCGGTGAGGACACCTTGAGCACCACCGGAACGGCCCAGGCCGCCGTCTGGGTGGCGGCATCCTCCGGCGTGGCAACCGCTGCGGTCTGTACCACCGGAATGCGATAGGCCGCCAACAAGGCCATTCCCTCGGCGAGAGACAGCCAACCGCCGCCCCGTACCCGCGCCCGGTCGATGATCGCCCGCGCCGTCTCGGTATCGGGGAGGAAGGCCTGCGGCATGGAAGGCGGCGTTTCCAGCAAAAGACGCTGATTGCGCCGGTAGCGGATGAGGTGCATGTAGGCGCGGATCACCTGATCGGGGGTTTCGTAGCTGGGAATGTGGTGCGCCGCGAAGGCCTCGCGTGCCACTTGGGCGGTCTTGGCCCCCAGCCAATTCGTCAGCAAGCCCTTGCGGGGGGTCTGGTGAATTTCGATGACCGCCTCGGCCGCCTCCTGGCTGCTGGCCACCCCCACCGGGCAGTTGAACACCGCCACCGTATCCACCTCCGGGGCCTCGTAGAGAATGCGCAAGCT
>JBATEM010000246.1:0-1585 GCA_049664005.1 Candidatus Macondimonas sp. | reverse complement strand
GCCTACCTCACCGCGCGCGGCGTGCCGGTATGCGCCCATATCGGCCTGCAGCCGCAGTTCGTTCACAAGCTGGGCGGCTACAAGGTGCAGGGCCGGGGAGCCGAGCAGGCCGCGACCATGCGCCGCGACGCCGAGGCGCTGGTGGTAGCCGGTGCCGACATGCTGTTGCTGGAATGCGTGCCAGCGGCGCTGGCAAGCGAGATCACGGCGGCCGTGCCGGTGCCGGTGATCGGCATTGGCGCCGGGGCCGAAGTGGACGGCCAGGTGCTGGTGCTTTACGACATCCTGGGGATTTCGATCGGCAAGCGTCCGCGCTTTTCCAAAGACTTCCTGACTGGAACGGGAAGCATCGCCGCGGCCTTGCAGAGCTACGTGCGGGCGGTGAAACAGGGCGAGTTTCCCGCCGCCGAACATACTTTTTGACGGAGCGGCCCATGGAGCGGGTGGAATCGGCGGAAGATCTGCGCGAGCGGGTTGCGTCCTGGCGGCGGGCGGGGGAGCAAATCGCCTTGGTTCCCACCATGGGCAATCTCCATGCCGGGCATCTGGCGCTGGTGGATCGCGCGCGGACGCTGGCCGAGCGGGTGGTGGTGAGCGTGTTCGTCAATCCCACCCAGTTCGGCGCCGGCGAGGATTTTGCGACCTATCCTCGCACGCCCGAGGCCGATTGCGCCGCGCTGGCGGCGCAGGGCGCCGATCTCGCCTTCCTGCCGACGGAGGCGGTCATGTATCCGGCGGGCCTGCCCGGCGCCGTGCGTGTCGAGGTGTCAGGCGCGCTGACGGAAGGCTTGTGTGGCGCGTCCCGCCCCGGGCATTTCAGCGGCGTGGCCACGGTGGTGACCAAACTGTTCAACCTGGTGCAGCCCGATGTGGCGGTCTTTGGCAAGAAGGACTATCAGCAGCTGGCAGTGATCCGGGCCGTGGTGCGGGAACTGGGTCTGCCGGTGCGCATCGAGGGGATGGAGACGCAGCGCGACACCGACGGCTTGGCACTCAGTTCGCGCAATCAGTATCTGGATTCCGCGCAACGCGCACGCGCGGGTGCGATCCATGCCGCGCTGACCGAGGGCGCTGCCGCGCTGGCCGCGGGGGAGCGGAACTGTGCTGCGCTGGAGGCGCAGGCAACTGCGCGGCTGGCGGCTGCCGGATTCGCAGTGGATTATGTGCGCATCGTGCGTCCCGAGGATTTGCAAACGCCCACGGGACAGGAAAACCGACTGGTGATGCTGGTGGCGGCGCGTTTGGGATCAACACGACTTATTGACAATATTGAGGTCAAGCTTTCAGAATGATCAATCCTGAACCGGTGCGAGGGTTTGGGGTCTCCGGCTTCCCGTTTGTGGCGGGAACGTCCGGAAAACAGAATTCCGAATCGTTCAGATACCGTCGTATGACGTGATTGGGGGAGACGGCCGCCAGGGATGGAGGTCGCGCTCAAGGGCCATGGATCGTTCTGTATCCACATCACTGCCGAGATGGGTGACATGCACTTGACCTTGCTCAAAGCCAAATTGCACCGCGCGCGCGTGACCCACGCCGAGCTCGAGTATGAAGGTTCCTGCGCCATCGATGGGCGCCTGCTGGA
>JBATEM010000245.1:0-2783 GCA_049664005.1 Candidatus Macondimonas sp. | reverse complement strand
TGGCGCATACCGCCATGGCGTGGACACAGCGCGGCGCAAAGGGGCAACCCGGTGGGCGGGCGCGGGGATCGGGGGGATGGCCGGGGAGAGTGGCCAGCCGCCGCGCGCCATTCTGGCGACTGGGCAGGGATTCCAGCAGCCCCTGGGTGTAGGGATGGTGGGGATGTTCGAGCAATGCGGCCACCGGTCCCTGCTCCACCCCTTCTCCGGCGTACATCACCAGCATGCGATCGCACACGGCGGCCACCACGCCCAGATCGTGGGTAATGAGCAGCATGGCCGTGCCGAGACCCCGCCGCAGGGTGCCCAGCAGGTCCAGGATCTGGGCCTGGATGGTCACATCCAGGGCCGTGGTGGGCTCATCGAGAATCAGCACATCGGGTTGGGGTAGCAGCGCCATGGCGATCATCACGCGCTGGCGCATGCCGCCGGACAGTTCATGGGGATACTGGCCGAGCCGGCGCGCGGCATCCGCGATGCGCACCGCATCGAGCATGCGCAGGGCCGCGCCGCGCGCCTCCCGGCGTGATTGGCCGCGATGCAGGCAGAGCGTCTCGGTCATCTGGCGCTCAAGGGTCAGATACGGATTCAATGCCGTCATGGGATCTTGGAACACCACCCCGATCCGCGCGCCGCGAATCCGGCGCAGCTCCGCCTCCGGCATGTCCAGCAGGGAGGTCCCGGAGAGCCATGCCGTCCCGGCGGTGCGCCCATTGTCGGCCAGCAGGCCGAGCAGGGCCATTGCGCTCTGGGTCTTGCCTGAACCCGACTCGCCCACCAGCGCCAGGGCCTCGCCCTGGGCCAGGGTGAAGCTGAGCTCGCGCACCGCCTGCACCGGACCACTATCAGTCTGGAAGCGCACATTGAGATCGCGTACCGCAAGCAATGGCGCGGGTTGCGCCGTCGCAACGGATTGATGCGTGGCTGCCGGGGCCGGGCGGTTCATCACAATGCGCTCATGGTCTGTCGTTCACGGTGGCCATCAGCGATCCTTGGGGTCCAGCGCATCGCGCAGCCCGTCGCCGAGAAAGTTGAAACAAAACAGGGTCAAGGCCAGAAACAGCGCCGGGAAGATCAGCAGCCAAGGGCCGGCTTCCATCTGCTGGGCGCCATCGTTCACCAGTGCGCCCCAGCTGGTGTAGGGCTCCTGCACGCCCAGTCCCAGGAAGCTGAGAAAGGATTCGACCAGGATCACCTGGGGGATGGTGAGCGTGACGTAGACCATGACCACGCCCAGCAGGTTGGGCACGATGTGGCGCGCGATGATGCGCCAGCCGGGGGCGCCGTAGGCCTGGGCGGCGAGGACGAATTCGCGTTCCCGCAGCGACAGGGTCTGGCCGCGCACGATGCGCGCCATGTCGAGCCAGTTCACCGCGCCGACCGCGATGAAGATCAGGAAGATGTTGCGCCCGAAAAACACCATCAGCAGGATCACGAAGAACATGAATGGCAGGGCGTAGAGGATGTCCACGACGCGCATCATGACCGCGTCGACGCGCCCGCCCAGATAGCCCGCCGTGGCACCCCAGGTGACCCCGATCACCAGGCTGACCAGGGTGGCAGAAAGCCCCACCAGGAGCGAGATGCGCCCACCGTGGAGGGTGCGCACCAGCAGGTCGCGTCCGAGGAAATCAGTGCCGAACCAGTGGCCGCCGGTCCACGTGGGGGCCAGCAGAATGGCGTCCCAGTCGCTGCTGTCGAAGGCATTGGGGCTCAGCCAGGGGCCGATGCTGACCGCGACCACCAGCAGACCCAGCAGCACCAGACTGGTCATGGCGGCCCGGTTACGCCGCAGCCGGCGCAGCGCGTCGGACCACAGGCCGCGTCCGATGACCGCGCGCGGGGCCTCGATGCCGGATGTCGTGCCATCCATCAGCTGTACCTCACCCGGGGATCCAGCAGCGCATAGAGCAGGTCCACCAGGAAATTGAACGCAATGATCAGCGCGCCGTAGAACACCACCACGCCCATCACCAGCGTGTAGTCCCGGTTCAGCGCCCCTTGCACGAAATAGCGCCCGAGACCGGGAATGCCGAAGATCGCCTCGATCACCACTGATCCCGTGATAACGCCCGCCAGCGCAGGCCCCAGGAAAGACACCAGAGGCAGCAGCGTGGGTTTCAGCGCGTGGCGCAGCAGGATCAGCCGCAGCGGCAGGCCCTTGGCCCGCGCGGTGCGGATGAAGGGACTGCGCCAGACTTCGATCAGACTGGCCCGGGTCAGGCGGGCGATGTAGGCCAGCAGCGGCAGGGCCAGCGCCACCACCGGCAGAATCCAGGAGCGGATGCCGCCATCCAGGCCCCCGGCCGGCACCCAGCCCAACCCCACCGCGAACACCAGAATCAACAGCGGCGCGACCACGAAACCGGGCACCGAAATCCCCGTCATCGCCAGCGCCATGGTCATGTGATCGGTGGGGCGATTCTGCCGCAGCGCGGCCAGCATACCCGCCGGCAGCCCGATCAGCAGCGCCAGCGCCATGGCGGCGAGTCCCAGGCGCAGCGATACCGGGAAACCCTGCGCAATCAGCTCGTTCACCGTGTAGTCGGCGTATTTGAACGAGGGGCCCAGGTCGCCCCGCGCCAGATCGCCCAGATAGCGCAGGTACTGTTGCCAGAGCGGCTCGTCCAGATGGTATTTCGCGGCGAGGTTGGCTTCGATTTCCGGGGGCAGGTTTTTTTCCACATCGAAGGGTCCGCCCGGTGCCGCGCGGACCATGAAGAACGAGAGGGTGACCAGCACCAACAGGGTGGGCCAGGCGCCCACGAAACGCCGCAATGTAT
>JBATEM010000244.1:0-4311 GCA_049664005.1 Candidatus Macondimonas sp. | reverse complement strand
GTGTTCAACGACCAGTCGCACACGGAATTCAGTCAGCTTTCCACAGGCGCCAAGGGTGTCCTGGTGCTCGGCGCCCTGGTCGGCGTTGTCCTGGCGGTTTCGAACGGAACCAGCAGCGAGGGGCCTGAGAGCCCGCCCCCGGACCCAGGTCCCACGCCACCCCCCGCCCCAACCCCTGCGTCTGCCGCAGCAGGCGTCGTTGGACAGGCACTATCTCCCAGCAGCATCGCGGGATTCTTCAACAAGGCCTTCAGTGGCGCCGGTAGCGGCGGTACCACGCCTTGAACACGCAAGCCTGACGAGAAAAGGCGGGAAGGCGGCAATCGCCTCCCCGCCTTTTTTCATCCCACCCTTTCAGACCACAAACAGATCCATGAACTCGGACACCGGCGTTTGCTCCAGTGTCTTCTGGGCGCTGCAGATGGCCTGGATCTGCTGGGCACGCTTGGCCGACAAGCGGGTGGCCAGATTGCGCTCGAATTTCTCCACCAGTACCGGGATGCCTTCCTTGCGGCGACGGCGATGGCCGATGGGATATTCCACCACCACATTGTCGGTTTTGGTGCCGTCATTGAAGAACACCTGCACCGCATTGCCGATCGAGCGCTTCTCCGGATCAAGGTAATCCTTGCTGAACTGGGTGTTCTCCACCACGCTCATTTTCTTGCGCAGCGCGTCGATGCGCGGGTCCTTGGCCACGGCATCGTCGTAATCGGCGGCGGTCAGGCGGCCAAAGATCATGGGCACCGCGACCATGTACTGGATGCAGTGGTCGCGATCGGCCGGATTGTCCAGGGGCCCCGTCTTGTCGATGATGCGCACCCCGGCTTCCTGGGTCTGGATCACGATGCGCTCGATGCGATCGAGCTTGTCACGCACCTGCGGATGCAGCTGAATAGCCGCTTCTACTGCGGTCTGAGCATGGAACTCGGCCGGGAAGGAGATCTTGAACAGCACGTTTTCCATCACATAGCTGCCAAAGGACTGGCTGTAGCTCAGCGGATTGCCCTTGAACAACACATCCTGGAAGCCCCAGGTCTTGGCGGTGAGCGCGGAGGGATAGCCCATCTCGCCGGTGGCAGCCATGAAGGCCAGCCGCACGCCGCGGGCGGTGGCATCGCCGGCCGCCCAGCTCTTGCGCGAACCGGTATTGGGCGCGTGGCGATAGGTACGCAGGGCCGAGCCGTCGATCCAGGCATGGGAGATGGCGTTGATGACCTCCTCGCGCGCCAGCCCCAGCATCTGCGCGGCCACGGCGGTGGTGGCGATGCGCACCAGCATGACGTGATCCAGGCCCACACGGTTGAAGCTGTTGTCGATGGCGGTGACGCCCTGGATCTCGTGCGCCTTGATCATGGCGATGAGCACATCGCGCATCAGCAGCGGCGCCTTGCCCTGGGCCATGTTGCGCCGGCTCAGGTAATCGGCCAGCGCCAGGATGCCGCCCAGGTTATCCGACGGATGGCCCCATTCGGCGGCCAGCCAGGTATCGTTGTAGTCCAGCCAGCGAATCATGCAGCCGATGTTGAAGGCCGCCTGCACCGGATCGAGTTCATAGGACGTCCCCGGCACCCGCGCCCCACCCGGCATGACCGCGCCCGGCACCAGTGGTCCCATCAGCTTGGTGCAGGCGGGGAAGGACAGCGCCAGCAAGCCGCAGCCTAGGGTGTCCATCAGGCAGTAGCGCGCCGTCTGCATGGCTTCCTTGCTTTTCTCGATCTTGGCGTCGAGAACGTAGTCGGCCATGTTGACCAGGATCGGGTCCGGCTTGGGGCGCTTGGCGGAGCGGATGTCGTGAGCCATGAAAAAATCCTTTTTTCAGCAGATGAGGGGGAAATCACGCGGGCGGCGGGTCCCTGCCCACCGCCCGCCTGGGGTAGATGTCCGGGTTCAGCCGCGCTGCGCGATGGGAACGTAGGAACGCAGCTCTGGCCCGACGTAATCGGCGCTGGGGCGGATGATGCGGTTGTTGGCGCGCTGTTCCATGACGTGTGCCGCCCAGCCGGTAAGACGGGACATCACGAAGATCGGCGTGAACAGGGGCGTGGGAATCCCCATGAAGTGATAGGCCGAAGCGTGGTAGAAGTCGGCATTGGGGAACAGCTTCTTCTCTCGCCACATCACCTCGTCCACCCGCTTGGACACTGGATACAGCACGGTATCGTCCACCTCGTCGGCCAGCCGCCGCGACCAGGCCTTGATGACTTCGTTGCGCGGATCGGAGGTGCGGTAGATAGCGTGGCCGAAGCCCATGATCTTGTCCTTGCGCGCCAGCATGCCCAAGATCGCCTCCTCGGCCTCCTCGGGCGTCTGCCAGCGTTCCAGCATGGCCATGGCGGCCTCGTTGGCGCCGCCGTGCAATGGGCCACGCAACGAACCGATGGCGCCGGTGATGCAGGAATGCATGTCGGAAAGCGTCGAGGCGCACACCCGGGCGGTGAAGGTCGAGGCGTTGAATTCATGCTCGGCATACAGGATCAGCGAGACGTTCATCACCTGCTCGTGCAGCGCGCTGGGGCGCTGGCCATGCAACAGCTCAAGGAAGTGGGCGCCGATGGAATCGGCGTCGGTCTCGGTCTCGATGCGCGCGCCATCCTGGGCGTAACGCCACCAGTAGGCGATGATGGACGGAAAGGCCGCCAGCAAGCGATCGGCCACATCATGCTGCTGGGAGAAATCCGCCTCGGTTTCCAGGTTGCCGAGCATGGAGCAGCCGGTGCGCATCACGTCCATGGGGTGGGCGCTGGCCGGGATGCGTTCGAGCACCTCACGCAAGGCCTGCGGCAAGCCGCGCAGCCCCTTGAGCTTGGCCTGATAGGCGGCCAGTTCATTGCGCGTTGGCAGTTCCCCGCCATGCAACAGCATGTAGGCCACCTCCTCGAAGCGGGCCTGGGCCGCCAGATCGCGCACGTCGTAGCCGCAATAGGTCAGCCCGGCGCCTTCCTTGCCGACGGTACACAGCCGGGTTTCTCCCGCCACCTGGCCGCGCAGTCCGGCGCCGCCGAGTTGTTTCCTTTCTTCCATGAAGCACTCCTTGAAGTGAAATCCCTGCTTATGTGTTCTTCTTGAAGCCGCCACCACGGGCTGAGGCCGCGGGGGAAACCGCAAAGCCCTAGTCCGCCGCCTGACCGAACAGCGTATCGAGCTTGCGCTCATAGTCGTGATAGCCGAGCACCTCGTAGAGTTCCGCGCGGGTCTGCATGCGCGGCAGCACCGTCTGCTGGCTGCCGTGCTGCCGGATGGCGGTATAGACCTCCAAGGCCGCAGCGCTCATGGCGCGGAATGCGGACAAGGGATACAGCACCAGACCCACGCCTGCCGCGCGCAACTCATCGACGGTGAACAGCGGCGTCTGGCCGAATTCGGTGATGTTGGCCAACACCGGCACCTGGATCACCTGGGTGAACGCGCGATATTCCGTCAGGGTATGCAGCGCCTCGGCGAAGATCATGTCGGCGCCGGCTTCCACATAGGCATGGGCGCGCGCAATCGCCGCCTCCGCGCCTTCCGATGCGTGGGCGTCGGTGCGCGCCATGATGATGAAATCGCGATCGGTACGGCCGTCCACCGCCGCCTTGATGCGATCGACCATTTCCGCGCTCGATACCAGGGCCTTGCCCGGTCGGTGGCCACAACGCTTGGCGGCAACCTGATCCTCCAGATGCATGCCGCCGGCGCCGGCGCGGATCAGCTCGCGCGTGGTGCGGGCAATGGTGAAAGCATGTCCCCAACCCGTATCGGCGTCCACCAGCAGCGGCAGGCGGGTGGCGCCGGTGATGCGCCGCACTTCCTCGCAAACATCGTTGAGGCTGGTCATGCCCAGATCGGGCAGGCCGAGAGCGGCGTTGGCCACGCCTGCCCCGGAAAGATAGAGCGCCTTGAAGCCCGCGCGCTCGGCCAACAGGGCCGCATACGCATTGATTGCTCCCGCAACCTGCAAGGGCTGCTCGCGAGCCACGGCCATGCGAAACCGCGTGCCCGCCGATGCCTGATCGTCCATGATGATGTCTTCCTTGACGCGTTGCTGAAGCTGCGCCGCCGATCGGCGCAAATTGCCCATCCGGGCATTCTAAAGGCCGGGTGGATGGCTCCACAATGCCTTTTCTTCACACGAAGTTCATGGCTGCCTTCGGTATCGGCATAGGGGACGGCCATTATAGGCCGCACCCCTGCCACACCACCCAGCATGCGGGTCCGCACCGGGCGGTTCGAGAAGTTGAGGTCATGAGAGACGGGGTACGCCGAGTTTGTCGAAATAGGCAATGGTCAGTACCCGTTTGATGTCGCCATTGCTGTTTCGCCACCCGCAGC
>JBATEM010000243.1:0-4226 GCA_049664005.1 Candidatus Macondimonas sp. | reverse complement strand
GCCATCGCCGGCATCCAGCAGCTGTATCCGAACCACATCTGGAAGGAAGACCAGATGGTCTTTCCGATGGCCGAGCGCCTGTTCACCCCGGCGGAACTGGACGCACTCAACGCGCGCTTCGCGCAGGCGGAAATCGAGCTCGGGCAGGACCACGACCGCTACGTGGCCTTTGCCAACGAGATGGCGGCCCAATTGGGCCGGATGTCGGAATGAATACCGCCCCCGAGGCGTCGATGGCTTGCAGTCCGTCGCAGCGGTCCGGAAGGTGAACCGACCCTGGATCGCTGGCGTGCCGACTGACATCCGCGTAAAGCGCATCCATGAACCGGCGCAAAGCTCCGACGGTGCACGCGTGCTGGTCGATCGTCTGTGGCCCCGCGGACTGCGCAAGGATGCAGCAGCGCTCACGTGCTGGCACAAGAACGTTGCACCGAGTCCTGAACTGCGGCGCTGGTTTGGCCATGATCCGGCGCGCTGGGAAGTATTTCGTGCCCGCTACCGCGCCGAACTGGCAGTCAGCGCAGATGCACTTGAACCGCTGTGCAAACTGGCCCGCGCAGGTCCGTTGACATTGCTCTACGGTGCCCGTGATAGCAGGCACAACCACGCCGTTGTGCTGGCGCAGTATCTGTACGAATACCTGGAGGAAAACGAAACATCATGAGCATGCTGCTGCATCGCCCAGTGTGTGACCTGCTCGGCTGCCGCTATCCACTGGTGCTGGCAGGGATGGGCGGCGTGGCACGCGCCGAACTGGTCGCGGCGGTCACTCACGCCGGCGGCTTTGGATTTCTCGGCATGGTTCGCGAGCCGGTCGAACGGATTCGTACAGAAATCGAGGCCGTGCGTCAGGCCGGGATCGAGCGCTTCGGCGTCAACCTGATCCCGGCGGCTACCGATCCCACGCTGCTGGAGGCGCAGATCGAGACGCTCATCGCGCTCGCCGTGCCGGTAGTGGGGCTGTTCTGGGATGTGCCAGCCTCTCTCATCGGGCGATTCCGCGCCGCGGGGCTGCATGTAGTCTGTCAGGTCGGATCGATTGAAGAAGCGTGTGCAGCGCAACTCGCCGGCGCCAGCGCACTGATCGCCCAGGGCGTCGAGGCAGGCGGGCATGTGCGCGGTGATCTGCCGCTGTACGCGCTGCTTGGTGAACTGATACCAGCTGTGACGCTGCCCGTGCTGGCAGCCGGTGGCTTGGCTGACGGCGCAGATTTAGCCACTGTGCTCGCACTCGGTGCACAGGGTGCCGTGTTCGGCACAGCGCTGATCGCAACACCAGAGAGTTTTGCGCACCACGTGCACAAGCGGCGTCTCATCACTGCCACAGCAGCCGACACGCTGCTCACAGAGGACTTTCACATCAACTGGCCGGCGGGCGCGAAAGTGCGGGTACTGGCGAACAGCGTCACTCGGGGCGAGCACGGCGATCCCTTTGCTGATACACGGACGGTGATTGGCGAGGACGACGGCCGGCCGATCTATCTGTTCGGCACCGACTCGCCGCTGCGCTCCACAGACGGCAATTTCGAGGCCATGGCGCTATACGCCGGGACGGGCGTCGACCGCATCGGCACCATCACGGGAGCGGCCGAACGGGTTGAGCGGATCGTCGCCGAGGCCGAGGCACTGCTGGCGGTCGAGGGAAGTCCTCCCGCCACATCAGGGCGCATGAGTTCAGCTCCCTGCTTCGCAGCCGAAGTCGGTACAAGCACCCGAGCCACGTCGGGCAGGAGACGCTGATCGCGACTCTGAACGAACTGCTGGAGGCCGAACGCGCTGGCGCACGCGTCGCGCTGCACACGGCCGAGGATGCACCCGCCGACCTCCTACCACTGGTGCGCGCCATCCAGCACGACGAGGCGCGCTGGTGTGCCTTGCTCGTCCACGCGATCCAACATCTCGGTGGCACACCATCGCGCCGCACAGGGGACTTTTACGCCAAGGCGATGGCTATTGATGAGCTTCCGGCACGACTCGCTTTCCTGAATCACGGCCAGCGCTGGGTTGTGTGTCGACTTCAGGCGCTACTGCCGCAGGTGCGCGACCCGCATCTGCAGGCTGAGCTTCAGGCCATGGGCGCAGCGCATGAGGACAACATCAAGCGCCTCGCGGCGCTGCTCGATGTCTGAGCAAAGCCGCGTAATCGTTACCATCAAGATGAGACAGCGTGGCGCCGATAGATCCTGAACGACGACGCACACGCCGGCGGACCGCCCCTTCTCCACCTCGGTTTGGCCATTCTCCTTGGGCATGGCCACATTCGCCTCGCGACTGGATACTCGCTTGGCATGTGTATGAAACGCCATTCAGTTTTGCGGGCGCAGTGATCAAAATTGGAACGACGCTCCCCGCCTGTGGGGCATGCCGCTCGGCTGAGAAGTGGGTCGCGTCAGAAGGCGGCGTAAAGATCCTCTGGAGCTTCGCGGCGGCGCCGAGACCTTGCTTGGTCGTGGGAGCGTGCTGAGGCCGCCACCAGCCGCTGTTCCGAGCGCAGCAGCACGGTTGGCCGTTTCGATTCCGGTCCAAGGGCTGGCCAGACCGCCGGAGACCCTTTTCTCTCTTCCACAATCACCGGGCTCCAACGCAGCCAGATTGACCGTCAATATGGTCATACCCATCCCGTCTTTCGTCAAAACGATTGGTCATGCAGCGCCGTTGACCCTACCTCCTGTGTGGTATGGATTGACACCATAAGTGAGGTTTGCGATGATTTGCGGCTTATTAGCCTGATTTCTCGCCAAATAGTCCTGATCGTTTCGGGCCGTTAGCTCAATGGTAGAGCAGCTGACTCTTAATCAGTAGGTTCGGGGTTCGAGTCCCTGACGGCCCACCACTTCATGCCTCGCGCCGCTTTCCCGCTGCCCCAAGGCGATTCGCCGCAATGCGTGCGTAGATCGCCTGACGCGCCTTCGGTCTTGGCCCTCACGCAAGCCCACGCGCCAGATCCCGCTTCAGATCCGCCAGCGACTCCAGCCCCACGGACAAGCGCAACAAGCCCTCTCCGATACCTGCCTTCTCGCGCTCCTCGGCTGGCAATCGGCCGTGGGTGGTGGTCGCCGGGTGGGTGATGGTGGTCTTGGTATCGCCCAGATTGGCCGTAATGGAGATCAGTCGGGTGGCATCGATCAGCCGCCACGCGGCCGCGCGGCCGCCCGCAACCTCGAAGGAGACGATGCCGCCGAAGGCGGATTGCTGGATAGCGGCCAGGGCGTGCTGGGGATGATCAGGCAGGCCGGGGTAATAGACGCGCGCCACGCCCGGCTGCACCTGCAGCCATCGGGCCAGTTCCAGCGCCTGTTCGCTGTGGGCGCGCATGCGCAGGGCGAGCGTTTCCAGGCCCTTGAGAAAAATCCAGGCATTGAAGGGGCTCAGGCTGGGACCTGCGGTGCGCAGGAAGCCCAGCACCTCCTTGCCCACCGTCTCGGCATCCCCCACCACCGCGCCGCCCATGCAGCGCCCTTGCCCGTCCAGATATTTGGTGGCGGAGTGGATCACCAGATCCGCCCCCAAGGCCAAGGGTCGCTGCAGGGCGGGGGTGCAGAAACAGTTGTCCACCACCAGCCGCGCGCCCGCATCATGCGCCAGCGTGGCCAGTTGGCGGATATCGGCCACCTCGCCCAAGGGGTTGGTGGGGGTTTCGATGATCAAGAGCCGGGTGCGGCCCGGCTCGATGGCCGCCGCCCAGGCCGCGTAGTCGGTGGTCGGAACGAAGCTCACCGAGATGCCGAAACGGGTCAGGTATTGCGTCAGCAGGCTGGTGGTGGTGCCAAACAGGCCGCGCGCGGCCACGACATGATCGCCCTGACGCAACAGTGCCATGCACACCGACAGCACCGCTGACATGCCGGAACTGGTGGCCACGCAGGCCTCGCCGCCTTCCAGCGCCGCCAGGCGCCGCTCGAACATGCGCACCGTGGGGTTGGTGAAACGGCTGTAGATATTGCCGGACTGCTCACCGGAAAAGCGCGCCGCCGCTTCGGCCGCACTGGCAAAGACGAAGCTGGAGGTGGCATAGATGGCCTCGGAATGCTCGCCCTGGTCGCTGCGCTCGATCCCGGCGCGGATCGCGCGGGTCTCGAAGTCAAAATCGTCCGGATCATGTCCGTCCATTACCATTCAGATCCCGTTGTAGATTTCGATCACCGGGAAGTCGCTGCCCGCGGTGTCTTCCTTGGCGGCATCCGAACGCCGCAGCGCCAGCCGCTCCAGGTAGTCTGGCGTCACAT
>JBATEM010000242.1:0-5912 GCA_049664005.1 Candidatus Macondimonas sp. | reverse complement strand
TTCCTGAACGCGCTCAAGATGGTGGTCATTCCCCTGATCGTTGCCTCGATCATCGCGGGCCTGAATCAGGTGGGTGATCGTTCCAGGCTGGGACGCATGGGCTGGGCAACGCTGGCCTATTATGTGGGGAGTGGGCTGATTGCCGTCACCGTGGCCATGGTCCTCGCCAATTGGGTGCGGCCGGGTGAACTGAATGGCTTGCCAGCGGGCGCCGACATTGGTTTGAGTGCGACCCTGAGTGATATTGATCCCGCCTTGTTGTCAGGCAAGCAGCAGTTCCGCCAATTCCTGGAACGGTTGGTGCCGTCGAACTTGTTCCAGGCGGCTGCGGAGGGGCAACTGCTCGGGATCATCCTGTTCAGCCTGCTGTTTGCTCTGGCCTTGCGTCAATTGCAGGGGCCGGCGGCGGAGGTTCAGGTTCGCTTCTGGAACGGCCTCAACCAGATCATGCTCAACATCACTCAGGGCATCATGCGGTTTTCACCGATTGGTGTTTTTGCCCTGATCGCCACCATGACGGCGCGGACCGGTTTATCGGCCCTGGGGCCTCTGCTCTGGTTCATGGCAACGGTCATGGCCGGCTTGCTGATTCACCTGCTCATTACCTTGCCGCTGTTGTTGCGATGGGTGGGCGGTGTTTCCCCACGCCGGCATTTCCAGGCCATGATGCCCGCCCTTCTGATGGCGTTTTCCACCAGTTCCTCGGCTGCAACCCTGCCGGTGACCCTGCATTGCCTGGAACAGCGGGCCGGTGTGAGTCGCCGCACGGCGGGCTTCGTCATTCCCTTGGGTGCGACGGTGAACATGGATGGCACGGCGCTGTTCGAATGCGTCGTGGTGTTGTTCATCGCCCAACTCTACGGGATCGATCTCGGCATCGGGCAGCAGATCTTGGTGCTGGGCATCGCGCTCCTGACCTCGGTCGGTGTGGCGGGGATCCCATCGGCGAGCCTGGTGTCCATTGCCATGATCTTGTCGGTCTTGGGATTGCCTCTGGAGGCCCTGGGGCTGGTGCTGGGGGTGGACCGATTGCTCGACATGAGCCGGACAGCGGTGAATGTTTTCGGTGATGCGACAGGCGCTGTGCTGGTTGCGCGTGCACAGGGTGAGACGGCGCTTCTTGCCGAAGCTCCCCATGAGCGGGAACAACGCTTGAAGACAGCCGGCAAGGTTCAGCTTTAGGTATGCCTGCCTGGTAGGGGGCAAAGGCGCCCCTTGTAACAACGGATCCCTGGAGAGGCTACGCAATCAGCCCCAGGATGTTATAGCCGGCATCGACATAGGTGATTTCGCCCGTCATACCGGAGGCCAGGTCGGAACACAGGAAAGCCCCCACATTGCCCACCTCGTCGATGGTCACGTTGCGTCGCAAGGGTGAGGCTTCCTCTGCCTTGCTGAGCATGCCCCGGAAACCGCTGATGCCGGCGGCGGCGAGCGTCTTGATGGGGCCGGCGGAAATGGCATTCACCCGTATTCCCTCCGGACCCAGGTCCTGCGCCAGGAAACGCACGCTGGCCTCCAGGCTGGCCTTGGCGGGCCCCATCACGTTGTAGTTGGGGATGGCGCGCACGGCGCCGGCGTAGGTCATGGTGAGCAAGGCACCTTGGCGGCCTTTCATCAGGGGGTAGGCAGCCTTGGCCAGGGCCACGAAGCTGTAGGCGCTGATGTCATGGGCCATGCGGAAACCTTCCCGGGTCACGCTGTCCACGAAGCGGCCTTCCAGTTGCTCCCGCGGCGCAAAAGCGACGGAGTGCACGAGAATATCCAGCCCATCCCAGCGTTTGCCCAGTTCGGTCATGAGCGTGTCGATTTGCGCATCATCGCCGACATCACAGGGAAAATAGAGCGAGGATCCGCATTCCGTCGCCATTTCCTCCACGCGGGACTTGAGCTTCTCGCCCTGATAGGTGAAGGCCAGCTCGGCCCCTTCACGCCGCATGGCCTGCGCGATGCCCCAGGCGATCGAGCGATTGCTGGCCACGCCCACGATCAGGGCCCGCTTTCCATTCAGAAAACCCATCGTTCTGCATCCTTGAGAGAAAGGTGTGATTGAAGAAAGAAAGAATGATACCACCCTGAAATCAACTCTGGGTGCGCCGCTCCGGAGCTGATTTGCGGATGGTCAGACGCTGGCCAGGACGCAGGGGCTGGTGGGCCTTGATCGCATTCCAGAGCGTCAGATCAGCCACACTGACCTCGAATTTCTGGGCGATGGAGGAGAGCGAGTCGCCAGCCCGGACCGAGTAAATGATGGCGCGAGAAGCAGATGATACGGCGTGGCCGGATGATGCCTTGAGCGGGTTCTGTACCACCAGGGTTTGCCCAATTTTCAAGGTTGCCTTTGTGGACAGTTTGTTCCACTTGGCCAGGTCGACGGTATCAATCCGATGGGCTCTGGCAATCGTGTAAAGCGAGTCACCCGATCGAACAACATGAGTTTGGGCAGGCAAGGCTGCATCGCGAATGGGCGTTTCCGCCAGAACGCGCTCGGCCTCCTGAATCAATTGCGCTTTATCGTTTTTCTGGGAATCCGGCGCGCTGGTCTCGAAGGACTGTTGTGCCAACTGCACCGTCTCGCTCCCCTCAAGCTTTTGACGCAGCCGACGGGCATGAACGGCGGGCAACAACAGCGCGCCGGGTGGCGCAGTGTTATTCTGGGTCTGGATGGCTGGATTGTAGCGCAACACCTGCGCGAGGCTCAGATCAGCCAGATCCGCGGCTTCGGCCAAGTCCAGCCGTCCCCGCACGTCCACGCTGTCCAGTACGGACCGGTTAGGAATTGCAGGCAGTTCCACGCCATGCCGCCGCGGATTCTCGATCACCGAGCGCATTGCCATGAGGCGGGGGATATAGCGTCGGGTTTGAGGTGGGATGGGAAGGCTGGCGAAATCGGTTGATTTGCCCAATCTTCGATTTTGCGCGATCCAGCGCTGCAGTGTCCCTTCGCCGGTGTTATAAGCCGTCAAAGCCAGCAGCCAGTCGCCGCCGAACATGTCGCCCAGATGTTCCAGATAATCCAGGGCAGCCTTGGTCGATGCCAGCACGTCGTGCCGCCCGTCATAGTTCTGGGTGAGTTTCAAGCCGAAGTTGCGTGCGGTTTGCGGCAGGAACTGCCACAGCCCGGCCGCTTTGCCCGGAGACACGGCGGCGGGATTGTAGCCACTTTCCACCAGCGGCAGCAGGGCGATTTCCGCCGGCATGCCGCGCCGTTCCACTTCATCCAGCACCAGATAAAGGTATTCGGAGGATTGTGCCAGACTGCGCTCAATGAAGCGGGGGCTCAGGGCATCCAGTTCCCGGCGGACGGATTGTGGTTCATCAAGGGACAGCGAAAAACCACCTCGCAGCCGATCCCAGATCATCCCGCTTTGTCCGTTCAGCCTCAGATCGGATTCCGGCAGATCGGGATTATCGGCTTGTGAGCTATCCAGATACGGCATCAACAGAACCTGATCAGCAGCGCTTTCCATCGCCGAGTTGGCGGAGGGGCTGGGAGAGCGGATGGTTTTCGATGCTGTGGCGGGCAGCGTGGTATTGGCCTTTTGCGCCTTGGCGGTGGTGGACAGCGATGGGGCAGCCGTTGGGTGATGCGGGCTACAGCCAGCCAGTGCCAGCAGGCCGCCGCTCAGAAGGACGCATTTCCAGCCCCCGGTACCTGCCTTGGCGGATGGATCGGCTTGAGTGGGTATCACATTGAAAAGATGGGGGTTGATGGGTGTGTTCATGCCCGAAAATGATCCTTCCAATGGCGCAACGCCGCGAACACGGCGGTGCCGTCTTCCAATGGGCGCTGGGCATGGCGTTCGGCGGCGGCCCGAACGCTTGCGTCAGTCACGCGCAGGAAGGGATTGGTGCGTAGCTCGACTTTCATGCGGCTGGGCAGGGTGGGTTTCCCTTGGGCAATCCGGGCACGGTCCGCCGCGAGGCGATCGGCAAGATGACGGTTTTCGGGTTCGATCCGCTGGGCGAAGGCCAAGTTGGCAAGGGTGTATTCGTGACCGCAGTAAACCTGGGTTTCGCCCGGCAGCGCCGCCAGTCGTTGCAGCGAGCGATGCATCTGCTCCGCCGTACCCTCGAACAGGCGCCCACATCCCGCGCCAAACAGGGTGTCGCCGCAAAACAAGGCGCCGATAACGGGAATGTGAAAGGCGACATGACCCAGCGTATGGCCGGGTATGTGCAGGACTTCGACATCGACGTTCAAACCGGGGAGAACGAATCGGTCATTGTCATCAACGCCTTGGGTCCTGCAGGGAATTTTTTCTCGTGCCGGGCCAATGACGGGCAAACCGGAGGTTGCCAGCGCAGGGATGCCGCCCACATGATCCGGATGGTGGTGGGTCGCGAGGATGGCGGCAAGTATCCATCCCTGCTCATCCAGAAAGGAGCGGACGGGTTCCGAGTCGCCTGGATCGACTACCACAGCCTGTTGGGTGTCGGGATTTGCCAACACCCAGATGTAGTTGTCGTTGAAGGCCTTGACGGGTTGAACGCAAAGCATGGCGGCTATCGTGTCAGGTCATTTGGCAACGGTCAAGCCAGGTACATGGTTTAGAATGATCCCAGGCAAGCAATGGTGGAGGTGCTCCATGGCCAGGCAATCGGCTGAATACACGCATCGCGCCCTGGAACGCTGGCGGGACACTCCGATCGGTCGGTATGTGCTTGGCGCTGAAAATACGGTGCTGGCCGATGGACTGGAGGGGCTTTACGGCAGCTTCGGCCTGCAATTGGGGGACTGGTCGGGCAGCCGTCTGTTCCCGTTCCAAGACGACCAACTGCACCGCTGCTACGTCGTTTCGCCTCCCGATGCGGGTGCCAAGGGTCTGGTGGATGTGTGGGCCGATCCCCATCATTTGCCCGTTGCGACCGAAAGCGTGGATGTGGTCGTTCTGTCCCATCTGCTGGAGCAGGTTCCTCATCCTCATCCCCTGCTGCGCGAGGTGGATCGCGTCCTCATCAGCGAGGGCAGGCTGGTGATTCTGGGTTTCAACCCCTACAGCTTCTGGGGGCTGCGCGCATGGCTCAGTCGTTCGGGACGCACCGTTCCCTGGGCTGAGCGGTTGATCAGCGAATACCGCCTGCGTGATTGGCTGTCCTTGCTGGGATATGACGTGACCGATGTGCGCTATTGTCTTTATCGGCCGCCAATTGCCCATGGTGGCCTGCTTGCGCGGCTGGCTGCCCTGGATCGCTGGCTGGGGCGCTTTGTGCCGTGGACGGGGGGCGGCTATGTGCTGGTCGCTCGCAAGCGGGTGCGGAATTTGACGCCCTTGCGCCGCCGCCGGCGCTGGGTGCCCCGTCTGGTGCCCGCCGGACGCCTGGGCGCCGCCTTGCCGCTCAATACGACATCGGAACCCGATCAATGAAAACAGTTGCGCTATTTACCGACGGTGCCTGCCGCGGCAATCCGGGCCCCGGTGGCTGGGGCGCCATCCTGCGGTTTGGGGCGCGGGAGCGGGAATTGCGGGGTGCCGAACCCCTGACCACCAACAACCGCATGGAGATGATGGGCGCCATTGCCGGCCTGTCGGCCCTGCAGGAGAGCTGTGAGGTGGATTTGTACACGGATTCCCGCTATCTATGCGATGGCATGTCGCAATGGCTGGAGAATTGGAAACGCCGGGGATGGCGCACCGCCAGCCGGGAACCTGTGAAAAACGAGGATCTCTGGCGCCAGCTCGATGCGCTCAATGCGCGGCATCGCATCCGCTGGAACTGGGTCAAGGGTCATGCCGGCCACCCCGAGAACGAGCGCGCCGATGCCCTCGCCAATGCCGCCATTGATGCGCTACGGGCCGAGCAGGTGGGTGCGCGGATGCCGCGCCTGGAGGCCTCCTGATGCGGCTTATTGTGCTGGATACCGAAACCACCGGACTCGAGGTCAGTGAAGGCCATCGCATCATCGAAAT
>JBATEM010000241.1:0-18509 GCA_049664005.1 Candidatus Macondimonas sp. | reverse complement strand
GGCGCCCAGGTGAAGGGACCGATTCCCCTGCCCACCGATAAGGAACGCTTTACGGTTCTGGTGTCGCCGCACGTCAACAAGGACGCGCGCGATCAGTATGAGATTCGCACCCATAAGCGGGTGATGGAGATCATCGATCCAACCGAAAAAACGGTGGATGCCCTGATGAAGCTCGATCTGGCCGCCGGTGTTCATGTTCAGCTGAAGTTGTATTGAGTCCGGTCTCAATTGGTGGGCTTGGCGGTAGGTTCAGGTCCGGAGCAGGTTGAGCAGGCGCTGTTCTTTTCAGATAAATGTTGTTTTAAGGTGAAAACATGGCGATCGGAGTGGTGGGGCGCAAGCTCGGCATGACGCGGATCTTTACCCCGGAAGGGGTGTCGATTCCGGTCAGCGTAATTGAGGTGGAGCCGAATCGCGTGACCCAGGTCCGCACCTTGGATGTGGATGGGTACTGCGCGGTGCAAGTCACTACGGGTGAACGCCGTCCGATTCGGGTCAAGAAACCCCAAGCCGGGCATTTCGCCAAGGCTGGCGTTGCAGCCGGACGCGGACTCTGGGAGTTCCGTCTGGACGGCCCCGATGCCGCATCCCGCCATGAAGTGGGCGGTGAGATCAAGGTCGATCAGTTTGCGATCGGGCAAATGGTCGATGTCACGGGAACCAGCATCGGAAAAGGGTTTCAGGGCCCCATCAAGCGCTATCACTTTTCCATGCAGGATGCGACCCACGGCAACTCTCGCTCCCACCGGGCGCCAGGTTCCATTGGTCAGCGCCAAACGCCGGGCCGCGTGTTCCCAGGTAAAAAGATGGCCGGTCACATGGGTAATGTGCGAACGACTGCGCGCAATTTGCGTGTGATTCAGGTCGATGTTGATCGCAATTTGCTGCTGGTCAAGGGCGCGATCCCTGGCTGCAAGGGCGGCGATGTGCTGGTCCATCTGGCCGCTGTTCAGCGCGGGAAGGAATAAGTGATGGAACTGAAATCAGTGGATGGCGGCATGCAAGCCGTGGTTTCGGACGTGGCCTTTGGGGCACCGTTCAACGAAACCCTCGTGCATCAGATCGTCACTGCGTATCTGGCGGGTGGCCGTGCCGGAACCCGGGCGCAGAAGAGCCGCTCCGACGTCAGTGGGGGCGGTGCCAAGCCTTGGAAACAAAAAGGCAGTGGCCGCGCACGTGCAGGTACGATTCGCAGCCCGCTTTGGCGCCATGGTGGCGTAACGTTCGCGGCTCGACCGCAAGATTATGAGCAAAAGGTCAACCGCAAGATGTATCGCGGCGCATTGCGCGCCATTCTGAGCGAGCTGGTGCGTCAGGATCGTTTGCAGGTGGCTGAGCGCATTGCCGTGACAGAGCCGCGTACACGCGTTCTGGTTGAGCAGCTTGCCCAATGGAATATAGCCCCGACTGCACGTGTTTTGCTGGTGGTGGAATCTGTCTCTGACAGCCTGATTCTGGCGGCCCGCAATCTCTACCGTGTGCAGATTTGCGAGGCTGGGCGCGTAAATCCGGTGGCCTTGGTGGGCGCTGAACACGTTCTGATCGAGCGGGGCGCCCTGGCGACCCTGGAAGGGTGGCTGCAATGAATCAAGAGCGCATTTTGCAGGTTCTGCTTGAGCCTGTGGTGACCGAGAAGTCCACCCGTTTGGCCGATCAGGGCAACCAGGCCGTGTTCAAGGTCTGCCGTGATGCCACCAAGAGTGAGATCAAGGCGGCGGTTGAGTCTCTCTTCGGCGTGCAGGTGCTGGCGGTGAACGTGGTCAACCTGAAGGGGAAGATCAAGCGTCATGGCCGTTTCCACGGCAAGCGCAACGGCACCCGCAAGGCCTATGTGCGACTGTCTGAAGACAGTCGTATTGAATTGGCCGTGAATCCTTAATAGCGCAACGAACGCGCAGTTAACAGCGAGATCGATCATGGCACTGGTTAAGTCCAAACCCACCTCGCCCGGTCGGCGATTTGTGGTCCGGGTACAGACCCCTGATCTGCACAAAGGCGGCCCTTACGAGCCGCTGGTGGAGCGGCAGTCAACCCGTGGCGGGCGCAATAATGTGGGGCGCGTCACGGTTCGTCATCAAGGTGGTGGCCACAAGCAGCGCTACCGCTTGATTGATTTTCGCCGAGAAAAAGATGGCATTCCAGCTGTGGTCGAGCGCTTGGAATATGATCCGAACCGCACGGCCCATATCGCCTTGGTGTGTTATGCCGATGGCGAGCGACGCTATATTCTCGCGCCCAAGGGGGTGCAGGTCGGGGCGAATCTTCAGTCCGGCGTGTCGGCCCCGATCAAGCCGGGCAATACGCTGCCGTTGCGCAATATCCCGCTGGGAACGAGTGTGCACGCCATCGAAATCAAGCCGGGCAAGGGTGCTCAATTTGCCCGCAGCGCTGGCGCCTATGCGCAGATCGTCGCTCGGGAAGGCGGTTTTGCCACCTTGCGACTGCGCTCCGGTGAGATGCGGCGGATTCATCTGGAATGTCGGGCGACCGTCGGAGAGGTCGGTAACGCGGAGCACAATCTGCGTTCCCTCGGTAAGGCCGGTGCCAAGCGCTGGCGTGGTATTCGTCCCACCGTCCGTGGCGTCGCCATGAATCCGGTTGACCATCCTCACGGCGGTGGCGAAGGCCGTACGTCCGGTGGGCGGCATCCGGTGACACCATGGGGTGTGCCCACCAAGGGCTACAAGACACGAAGCAACAAGCGCACCGACAAGATGATCGTTCGTCGACGCAGTGCCAAGTAAGAGAGTTTGATATGCCGCGTTCCATTCGTAAGGGCCCTTTCGTAGACCACCACTTGGTGAAGAAAGTGCTGGAAACCCAGGGGTCTCGAACAAAGCGCCCCATCAAGACCTGGTCTCGGCGTTCAATGGTGATTCCGGAGATGGTGGGCCTGACCATTGCCGTGCATAACGGCCGTCAGCACGTTCCCATCTTGGTGTCAGAGAATATGGTGGGCCACAAGCTGGGCGAATTTTCGCCCACCCGCACCTATAAAGGTCACGTTGCTGACCGGAAGGCGCGGTAAGGATAGGGATTTGACCATGCAAGTCTCAGCAAAGTTGAAATACATCCATATCTCGGCCCAGAAGGCCCGTTTGGTGGCTGATCAAATCCGCGGGCTGCCGGTTGACCGGGCCCTGCAGGTGTTGGCGTTCAGCCCCAAGCGTGGCGCGGACTTGCTGCGCAAGGTCCTGGAGTCGGCGATTGCCAACGCGGAGCATAACGAAGGCGCCGATGTCGATGAGTTGCGCGTTGCCGCGGTCTGGGTCGACGAAGGCCCGACCATGAAACGTTTCCATGCCCGTGCTCGCGGTCGGGGGACAAAGATTCACAAGCGGACCAGTCACATCACTGTGCTGGTTGGCGATCAGCAGTAAGCGGGAGCGCAGGCTATGGGTCAGAAGGTCAATCCCATCGGCATTCGCCTGGGCATCGTGCGCGACTGGTCGTCCACATGGTATGCCGAGAAGCGTGATTTTGCCGATTTTCTCAACCAGGATCTGCAGATCCGCGATTTTTTGCGCCGCCGCTTGGCCAACGCATCAATCAGCCAGATCCGCATTTCCCGTCCGGCACGATCGGTTCAGGTCACGGTCACCACGGCCCGGCCCGGAATCGTGATCGGGAAACGGGGTGAAGACATCGAGCGCCTGCGTGCAGAACTCAGTCGTCTGGTGGGAGTGCCTGCCAGCATCAATGTCGAAGAGATCCGCAAGCCTGAGCTGGATGCGCAGTTGGTTGCGGAAAGTGTGGCGCAACAGCTAGAAAAGCGTATTATGTTCCGCCGCGCAATGAAACGCGCGGTGGGTAACGCGATGCGCCTGGGATCGCAGGGCATCAAGATCCAGGTTGCCGGTCGTTTGAACGGCGCCGAGATTGCCCGTACCGAGTGGTATCGGGAGGGTCGGGTTCCGTTGCACACGCTGCGTGCGGACATCGACTATGCCCTCGCCGAGGCACATACGACCTATGGCGTGATCGGCGTCAAGGTATGGATTTTCAAAGGTGAAGTTTTCCATGGCGATGGGCCGGTGACGGAACACGCCGGCGAAAAGACCAAGGCTTAAGGGGTTCAGTACCGTGCGTCAGCCAAAGCGAACCAAATATCGCAAACAGCAGAAAGGCCGCAACCAGGGGCTGGCCAAGGGTGGCGAGCGCGTCAGCTTTGGTGAGTTTGGTCTCAAGGCTATGGAGCGAGGCCGTTTGACGGCCCGCCAGATCGAATCCGCGCGTCGCGCGATGACCCGTCATGTCAAGCGGGGTGGCAAGGTCTGGATTCGGATTTTCCCGGATGTGCCCGTGACCAAGAAGCCCATTGAGGTTCGCATGGGCAAGGGAAAGGGGAATGTCGAATACTGGGTGGCGAAGATCCAGCCCGGCTTCGTGATGTATGAGATGGAAGGCGTGACCGAAGAGATTGCCCGCGAGGCCTTCAAGCTGGCATCTGCCAAGCTGCCGATCAAGACCGCCTTTGTGTCGCGGACGGTGATGTGATGAAAGCCAATGAACTCAAGGCGATGAGCCCTCAGCAGCTGCAGGAAGTCTTGCTCAAGCTACGGCGTGAACAATTTGATCTGCGCATGCAGCGCAGCACCGGACAGCTTGCCCAGTTTCATCATTTCTCGCGAGTGCGCCGGGACATTGCCCGGATCAAAACGGCAATGAACGCGAAGCGTGAGCAGGAAACGATCAATGACTGAAGATGCAAAGCTGAATCGGACCCTCGTGGGCCGTGTGGTCAGCGACAAGATGGATAAAACCATCACCGTCGCAATTGAACGTCGAGTCAAGCATCCCCTCTACGGGAAGTATGTGACTCGCACGAGCAAGCTGCATGCTCATGACGAAGAAAATACCTGTCAGGAAGGTGATCTGGTGCGCGTGGTTGAATCACGTCCCATTTCTAAAAGCAAATCCTGGCAGCTGGTGGAAATCGTGGAGCGTCGCCGGGACTGATTCGGCGTGCCATTCAGAATTTCAAGGCGGATTGAACGATGATCCAGATGCAGTCCGAGTTGGCGGTAGCCGACAATAGCGGCGCGAAACGGGTAATGTGCATCAAGGTGCTGGGCGGATCCAAGCGCCGCTATGCGGGCATTGGCGATGTCATCAAGGTGTCCATCAAGGACGCGATTCCGCACGGCAAGGTCAAGAAAGGCGATGTCTATAACGCCGTGGTTGTGCGCACCCGCAAGGGCGTGCGTCGACAGGATGGATCGCTGATTCGTTTTGATGGCAATGCGGCTGTATTGCTGAACAATCAGTTGCAGCCCATCGGGACACGTATTTTCGGGCCTGTAACCCGCGAGTTGCGCTCCGAGCGCTTCATGAAAATCATTTCGTTGGCGCCTGAAGTTCTCTGACGCACGGCCAAGGTAGATTGAGATGAAACGAATTAAGACCGGGGACGAAGTAATCGTCACGACAGGGAAGGACAAGGGGCGCCAGGGCCGTGTCCTGCGTGTGCTCGCCACGGATCGCGTCGTGGTTGAGAACGTTAATGTGGTGAAGCGTCATACCAAGGGAAATCCCGCGGCCGGTCAGGCAGGCGGCATCCTGGAACAGGAACGCTCCATTCATATTTCCAACGTGATGCTCCGCAATCCGCAGACGGGCAAGCCGGAGCGGATTGGATTCAAGTTGCTGGCGGACGGGCGCAAAGTGCGCTTTTTGAAATCCAATGGCGAAGTTCTGGACGTTTAAGGCGAATTTGATCATGGCCAGATTGCAGCAGACATATCAGGAAAAGGTGGTTCCCCAGCTCATGTCCCGGTTTGCATACCGGAACGTGATGGAGGTCCCGCGCATTGCCAAGATCTCCTTGAATATGGGGCTTGGTGAAGCGGTTGCCGACAAGAAGATCATTGATCATGCGATGCGCGACATGGCGCAGATTGCCGGTCAAAAGCCGGTGGTGACCAAGGCGCGCAATTCAATCGCCGGTTTCAAGATCCGTGATGGTTGGCCAATTGGCTGCAAGGTCACCTTGCGCCGCGACCGCATGTATGAGTTCCTGGATCGCCTGATTTCCGTTGCACTGCCGCGCGTACGCGATTTCCGTGGCGTGAGTGGGCGTGGTTTCGATGGGCGTGGCAATTTCAGCATGGGCGTGTCGGAGCAAATCATTTTCCCGGAAATCGATTACGACAAGATCGACGTTTTGCGCGGCATGGACATCACCATCGCCACGACCGCTCGGACCAACGAGGAAGGGCGCGCCCTGCTCGAAGGTTTTGGTTTCCCGTTCCGTAATTAAGGGTTGAGCAATGGCCAAACGTAGCATGATTGAACGGGAAAAGCGTCGCACCGCGGTGGTGGCTCGCTTCGCCGCCAAGCGCAAGGCGCTCAAGGATGCCATTCGGGACCCGGCGCTCGATGACGAAGCGCGTTTTGCCGCCGTTGATGCGCTGGCCAAATTGCCACGCGATTCCAGCCCGGTTCGTCAGCACAATCGTTGCAGACGTACCGGACGCACGCACGGTTACTACCGAAAGTTCGGTCTGGGCCGGAATAAGTTGCGTGAAGCCGCGATGTTCGGCGAAATCCCCGGGCTGGTCAAAGCCAGTTGGTAAGTATCACAGGACAAGAGCGACCGATTTCATGAGTATGACAGATCCCATTGCGGACATGCTGACGCGTATCCGCAATGCCCAGCGCGCAGGCAAGGCAAAAGTCAGCATGCCGCTCTCCCGAAGCAAACAGGCGATTGCCGCACTGCTGCTGGAAGAGGGCTATGTGGCCAATGTCCAGGTCATCGAGGAAGGCGTCAAAAGCACCTTGGTCCTGGAGTTGAAGTATTTTGACGGTCGCCCGGTGATTGAACATCTCGAGCGCATCAGTCGCCCAGGGCTGCGAATTTATCGCGGAACTGACGAATTGCCGTCGGTGCTCGGTGGCCTGGGGGTGGCGATTGTGTCCACGTCCAAGGGGCTGATGACCGATCGGACGGCACGCGCCCAGGGTATGGGCGGCGAAGTCGTCTGCACCGTTTACTGAGGATTTTTGCGATGTCTCGCGTAGCGAAGAATCCGGTGACGATCCCGAGCGGGGTCCATGTCACCTATGAAGGGCATCTTCTTTCGGCCAAGGGAAAGAACGGTGCGTTGAATCTGCAGATCCATCCGGATGTCGATGTCAGTCATCAGGACGGAGAACTGCGTTTCGCGCCTGTTCGGCCCTCGGCCGACAAGATGGCGGGGACCATGCGCGCGCTGAGTCAGAATTTGATCAGTGGAGTCCACGAAGGCTTCGTTCGTCGACTGCAGTTGCTCGGCGTTGGCTATCGGGCGCAGATGCAGGGATCGGATTTGAACCTGTCGCTGGGGTTTTCCCATCCGGTGGTTTATCCGGTTCCCGAAGGAATCACCATCGAGACCCCCAGCCAGACCGAAATCGTGATTAAGGGCGCCGATAAGCAGCGCGTCGGCCAGGTGGCCGCTGAAATTCGCGGTTATCGGCCTCCCGAGCCTTACAAGGGCAAGGGCGTGCGTTATTTTGGCGAACGTGTGGTTCTCAAAGAGACCAAGAAGAAGTAATAGGTGGCCGTAATGGATAAGAAAACCGCACGTCTGCGCAGAGCGCGCCGAGGTCGAGCCAAGATTCGTGAATTGGGCGTGGTTCGCTTGTGCGTCAATCGCACGCCGCGCCATATCTATGCCCAATTGATCGGCCCCGATGGTGCAACGGTTCTTGCGGCCGCCTCTTCCCTGCTCAAGGACGTCCGCGAGCAGGTCAAGGCGACCGGCAATGCCGAGACGGCCGTGATTGTCGGGCGTCTCATTGCTGAGCGCGGTCGCGAGGCTGGCGTCACGCGCGTTGCTTTCGACCGTTCCGGTTTCCAGTACCACGGCCGCGTGAAAGCCTTGGCCGATGCCGCCCGCGCGGGCGGGCTTGAGTTCTAAAGGATTCCGAATATGTCGAATACTGGTTTGCAGACAAGTGGTGATGGCCTCCTCGAAAAGTTGGTGGCAGTCAACCGAGTTGCCAAGGTGGTCAAGGGCGGACGTCAGTTCGGCTTCACGGCCTTGACCGTGGTGGGCGATGGCAATGGCCGCGTCGGCTTTGGTTACGGCAAGGCACGCGAAGTGCCCCAGGCCATCCAGAAGGCCATGGAGCGGGCACGCAAGACCATGCGTCCGGTCCATGTGAACGAAGGGACATTGCAGCATCCCGCGATGGCATCGCATGGTGCGACCCGCGTGATCATGAAGCCGGCCGACCAGGGCACAGGCTTGATCGCCGGAGGCGCGATGCGTGCTGTGTTCGAAGTTGCCGGCGTACATAATGTCCGCGCCAAATGCCTGGGTTCACGCAACCCGCTGAATGTGGTGCGTGCGACCATCAAGGGGCTCTACGGCTTGCATGATCCGCAGTCCGTGGCAGCCAAGCGCGGCAAGTCGGTTGAAGACATCCTGGGATGAATGATGTGACGGAAGCGATCAAGCAATATCGTCTGACTCTGGTGCGCAGCGTGGCCGGCCGTCTGAAGAATCACCAGGCCTGCGTGCGTGGATTGGGTCTTCGCCGCATGCACCACTCTGTGGTGGTTGCAGGCACCCCTGAGAATTGTGGAATGATCAACAAGGTGTCCTACCTGTTGAGCATTGAGGAACTCTGAGATGCGTCTTAATACACTGCAGCCCGCGGAAGGCAGTCGCAAGGAAAAGCGCCGTCTTGGTCGTGGTATAGGCTCCGGCCTGGGCAAGACCAGCGGCAAAGGCCATAAAGGCCAGAAAGCACGGGCGGGCGGGTTTCACAAGGTCGGCTTTGAAGGTGGCCAGATGCCACTGCAGCGCCGGATTCCGAAGCGTGGTTTTCGTTCCCGTACCGCCAGCGCCAACGCCGAAGTGCGCCTGTCCGAGCTGAACCGATTGGAGAACCCGGTCACCCTGCTCACCTTGATCGGCGCGGGGATCGTTCCTCAAGGTACCGTCAAGGCCAAAGTCATCCTCTCTGGCGCCTTGAAGCAGCCTGTTGCGCTTCAGGGCATCGCGGTGACGGCAGGCGCTCGCGCCGCCATCGAAGCGGCTGGCGGATCCATCCAGGAATGATGATTCGTGGCCGCTAACCGTTCGCTGCCCGACATGGGAAAACTCACCGAGCTGCGCCAGCGCATTCTGTTCCTGCTGGGCGCTCTGGTGGTTTTTCGGATTGGCACTTTCATCCCGGTCCCCGGCGTCGATCCTGTCGCCGTGGCGCATATGTTCGAGCGCACCAGCGGCACCATCCTGGACATGTTCAACATGTTCTCGGGTGGCGCTTTGGAACGTTTAAGTCTGTTTGCGCTGGGCGTGATGCCGTACATCTCGGCGTCCATCATCGTTCAGTTGATGACTTCCGTGGTGCCAGCGCTGGAAGAGCTGAAGAAAGAGGGCGAGAGCGGGCGGCGCAAGCTGACCCAGTACACACGCTACGGTACGGTTGGGCTGGCGACTTTTCAGGCGATCGGCGCTGCGGTTGCGTTGCAGAACCAGGGCGTCAATGCCGTACAAGGCCCTTTGTTTGTGGTCATCGCCGCAACCAGCCTGGTTGCTGGCACCATGTTTCTGGTCTGGTTGGGTGAGCAGGTCACGGAGCGAGGGATTGGAAACGGCATCTCCATGATCATCTTTGCGGGCATTGTCGCCGGCCTGCCGTCCGCAGTGGGCGGTACCTTGCAGCTGGTTCGCAATGGCGAGATGAATGCCTTGTTCGCGGTGGTGATTCTCGCGCTCACTTTTGCGGTGATCGCGGGTGTGGTTTTCGTCGAGCGTGGACAGCGCCGCATTCCTGTGCATTATGCCAAGCGGCAGCAAGGGCGAAAGCTCTTTGCGGCGCAGACGACGCATTTGCCCTTGAAGCTCAACATGGCCGGGGTCATCCCCCCGATTTTTGCCTCCAGCCTGATTTTGTTCCCGGTGACCCTGGGCGGGTGGCTGGGTGGAGCAATGGGCGATGGCTGGGGGGCATCGGTGGTGCAGACGATCACTGCTGCGCTCTCGCCTGGCCAGCCGATCTACGTCATGGTCTACGCTGCACTGATCATCTTTTTCTGTTTTTTCTATACCGCGCTGGTGTTCAATGCGCGGGAAACCGCGGATAACCTGAAACGCTCTGGCGCCTTTATTCCTGGTATTCGCCCCGGTCTCAATACCGCAAACTACATTGATGGGGTTCTGACGCGGCTGACGATGGTTGGCGCGCTCTATATCACCGCCGTGTGTTTGATGCCGGAGTTCCTGATTTTGTCCTTCAACGTGCCTTTCCATTTTGGCGGGACGTCACTGCTCATTATCGTCGTGGTCGTGATGGACTTCATGGCGCAGGTGCAAGCTCATGTGATGTCTCATCAGTACGAAGGTCTGTTGAAGAAAAGCAACCTGAAAACCGTCGGACGGGGCGGCTAGTCCCGCTGAGTCGTCTCGGCGTCGAGGAGTATCTGGATCATGAAAGTGCGTGCGTCCGTGAAGCGTATTTGCCGCAATTGCAAGATTATTCGCCGTCATGGCCATGTTCGTGTCATTTGCACGGACGGCCGGCATAAGCAGCGGCAGGGCTAAGTCCTGCCTGGATTGTCATAAGCAAAAGATAAGGCTATAATCGCCGGCTCGCCATGTCAGCCGGCGGGTAGTCAATCTCAGTAGGAGATCGTTGAAGATGGCCCGTATTGCCGGTGTCAATATTCCTGATCAGAAGCATGCCGTGATTGCTTTGACCGCAATTTATGGCATCGGCCAGAGTCGCGCAAAGCAGATTTGCGAGGCGACGGGCATCAATCCGGCGGCGCCTATCAAGGATCTTACTGAGGGCGAGCTGGAAAGCGTTCGTCAGGCAGTTGCCCGCTTCACTGTCGAAGGTGATCTGCGGCGCGAAGTCTCCATGAATATCAAGCGCCTGATGGACCTGGGTTGCTATCGTGGTCTGCGTCATCGCCGGGGTCTTCCGGTGCGTGGCCAGCGGACGCGTACCAACGCTCGCACCCGCAAGGGCCCGCGGCGCGCAATCCGCAAGTAATTGGCGTCTTTGTTCCTTAGCGTATCATTCACGGAACCGGCAATATCCCCATGGCAAAGACAGCACCACGTAAGCGCGTGAAGAAGCATGTCACCGATGCGGTGGCGCATGTGCACGCATCTTTCAATAACACGATCATCACCATCACCGACCGCCAGGGGAATGCCCTGTGCTGGGCGACTTCCGGTGGTTCTGGTTTTCGTGGATCCCGCAAGAGCACGCCTTTCGCAGCGCAGGTCGCTGCCGAAAAAGCCGGGAATGCGGCCCAGGAGCATGGCGTCCGCAACGTGGACGTATTGGTGAAAGGTCCTGGCCCCGGCCGTGAGGCGGCTGTTCGCGCGCTCCATAACGTGGGTTTCAAAGTGCTGAGCATCACTGACGTGACGCCCATTCCCCATAACGGTTGCCGGCCGCCCAAGCGGCGCCGGGTCTAATCGACGCGCAACTTTGATGCGCTCGTACGAGAGATAGGCATGGCGAAGTACATTGGTCCCAAATGCAAGCTCTCCCGCCGGGAAGGAACCGATCTGTTCCTGAAGGCCCGTGGAAGCTCCTATGAAAAAAAGTGCCGAAGTGAATCCGTTCCTGGTCAGCATGGCCAGCGGCGCGGCCGGGTGTCGGACTACGGTCTTCAGTTGCGCGAAAAGCAGAAGCTGCGACGTATGTACGGGGTTCTGGAGCATCAGTTCCACCGTTACTACGAGCATGCCGCCCGGGTGCGCGGCAATACCGGCGAGATGATGTTGCAGTTGCTTGAAAATCGACTCGACAATGTTGTCTATCGCATGGGTTTTGCTTCAACGCGTGCCGAGGCGCGGCAACTGGTCGGGCATAAGGCTTTCCAGGTCAATGGCCGGTTAGCCAACATCCCGTCGATGCAGATCCGCGCTGGCGATGTGCTTCGCGTGGCGGATCGGGCGCGCAGCCAGGACCGGATTCGTGGCGCTTTGGTAGTGGCAATGGAAATCGGTCTGCCCTCGTGGGTGGAAGTGGATGAAAAGGAACTTCAGGGAACCTATAAAATGGTTCCTGACCGTTCTGACCTATCCCCGGACATCAACGAAAACCTCGTTGTTGAGTTGTACTCCAAGTAAGAGGGAATGGCGGATGCAGGGTTTCGGTGCTGATTTTTTAAAACCCCGACTGGTCGATGTCCAACGCTTGTCCCCGACCCATTCCCGGATCGTGCTCGAGCCTTTGGAGCGTGGTTTTGGCCATACCCTGGGCAATGCCTTGCGACGGGTGCTGCTGTCTTCGATGACGGGCGCTGCAGTCGTCGAGGCGGAGATCGACGGGGTGCTCCACGAGTACAGCAGTATCGAGGGAGTTCAGGAAGATGTCATCGACATTTTGCTGAATCTCAAAGGGATTGCCTTGCGCATCACGGATGACACGGTGAGCGAAGTCAATCTGATGCTGACCAAGGATACGCCCGGCCCGGTTACTGCCGCGGATATCCAGACCAGTCATCATGTCGAGATTGTGAATCCGGATCTGATCCTCGCTCATCTCAATGAGGGCGCACGGCTGCATGCCCGTCTCAAGGTGCGCAAGGGTCGCGGGTATGAGCCTGCGCTCACCCGCTTGGGTCTGCTGATGGAAGATGATGCGCGTCCGATCGGGGTGCTGCATCTGGACGCTTCCTATAGCCCCGTCCGACGTGTCTCTTATACGGTCGAGAATGCCCGTGTCGAGCAGCGCACCAACCTCGACAAGTTGGTGATTGAGCTCGAGACCAATGGAGTTTTGGACCCGGAAGAGGCCATTCGCCGTGCGGCGACGATCTTGAGTGATCAGTTGTCGTCCTTTGTTGACCTGCAATCGGAACAATTCGAAGATCGCCATCTGCGTGTTACCGATCTCAATCCGATTTTGCTGCGCCCCATTGACGATCTCGAGCTCACCGTGCGTTCGGCGAACTGCCTGAAGGCCGAAAATATTTTTTACATTGGCGACCTGATCCAGCGCAGCGAAGTGGAATTGCTCAAGGCGCCAAATCTTGGCAAGAAATCGCTGACGGAGATCAAGCAGGCACTCGCATCCCACGACCTGTCGTTGGGCATGCGCCTGGATAATTGGCCGCCTGCTGATCTGCAGCAACGGCCCGCGGGTGTTGAAGCCGGCGTTTGATGGATTTTTCTCCCCCGATGCCGGGGCGCGACTTTAACGGAATCTCACTATGCGACATCGTAACAGCGGTCGACAGCTCAGCCGGAACAGTTCTCATCGCAAGGCCATGCTGCGTAACCTCACAGTTTCCTTGCTCAAGCACGAGCTGATCCAGACCACCTTGCCGAAGGCCAAGGAATTGCGCCGTCTGGCCGAGCCCATGATTACCTTGAGCAAGGAAGATGGGGTTTCCCGTCGCCGCCTGGCGTTTGATCGCCTGCGTGATCGCGACGTGGTCACCAAGTTGTTCAATGAATTGGGTCCCCGCTATAAGGCGCGCCCGGGCGGTTATCTGCGGATTCTGAAGAATGGCTTCCGTGCAGGTGACAATGCGCCCATGGCGGTGGTTGAACTGGTGGATCGCCCTGAACTCGCCGCTGAGGGGAAAGACAGCGAATAAGGGCCTGCAACCTGCAGGACGTATCGAAAAAAGCCGGGATCTTCCCGGCTTTTTTCGTTGGTGCGGGGATCGGCTTGCCGTGTTGAGTCAGGACATGATTCCCATCAGGGTCGATGGGTTTGCGCGAGATAGGCCATGCTGCTCATTTCCTGGAGACGACTCACAGTGCGCCCAAATTCGAAGATCAGCCGCTCGCCCTGATAAAGGGACGCTGGCTCGACTTGCGCCGTTATGATGAGCTTGAGTCGGTGGTCATAGGCGACATCCACCAGATGAATCAATCGGCGCGCGGCATCGTCCTGCAGTTGATCCAGGATGGGGATCCGACTCACCAGCAAGGTTTCGAATCGCTCCGCAAGTTCCAGATAGTCTTGCGGGCTTCGCCCAGGACCACATAGCGCCCAGAAGTCAAACCAAGCCACGTTTCCGCCCAAAGCGCGTGCAGGAATGCGGCGTCCCAGCACGGTTACCTCGGTTTCACCTTGCTGCGGATGAGGGCAGAGCCGGGAGAACTGCTGGGCTAGCATGGCCTCCGCGGCTGCATCCAGGGGCGCATGATAGATTTCGCTTGCACTGAGCGCGCGCAGGCGGAAATCCTCACCGGCGTCCATTTCAACAACTGCAGCATGGCGTTCCAACAGGGCAATTGCCGGCAGGAAGCGCTCACGTTGCAAACCATCGCGGTAGAGATCCCGGGGAGGTACGTTCGAGGTGGCGACCAGCGTCACCCCTTGGGCGAACAAATGCTGAAACAGGGTGCCAAGCAGCATGGCGTCGGTAATGTCAGAGACAAAAAATTCATCGAAACAAATGACCCGGGCGCGCTGGGCAAGTTGGCTGGCAATGAGACGCAGGGGATCCTGAGCGCCGGCGCGCGCCGCCAGTTCGGTGTGAAGCTGGGCCATGAAGGGGTGGAAGTGGGCGCGCAGGGTTTCGGGAAACGGCAAGGTGTCGTGAAAGCAATCCATCAGATAGGTCTTGCCCCGCCCGACCCCTCCCCACAGGTAGAGTCCATTCACGGCAGGCCAGCGCGGCCGGCGCAAGGTCCGCAGGTAGCGCGCCGCCAGACCGTGGCGAGGATGGGTGGCGACCAGTTGGTGATGGAGGGCGTCAAGGCGCTCGGCAATGCGCGCCTGGGCAGGATCTGGCAGGAAGCCTTCCTGTGCCTGGTCAGCACGATAACGCGAGAGGGGCGTTTCAACTGTCGTTTGGGTTGGATCGGGATGGGGCACAGCACGACTCGCTAGGGCCAAGGGACGCCAGGGAAGCTTCGGGAATCGAAGGGATGGCCAAGGCCGCTATTATAGTCGCGAGTCATGGCACCGAACGGGAATACCCGGCTAAATGGGGGTAGAGGGTGAAGCCAGAAGCATTGACCGTTCGATCCCTGGCATTGGGCGCGCTGCTGGCCGTGGTGCTGGGTGCCGCCAATGCCTATCTGGGCTTGTATGCGGGGCTGACCGTCTCGGCCTCTATCCCTGCCGCGGTGATGGGTATGGGCTTGCTGCGCCTGCTGGGTGGTCGGGATGCGCGGGAAGTCAATCTGGTGCAGACCGCGGCCTCTTCGGGAGAAGCCCTGGCGGCCGGGGTGATTTTCACCTTCCCCGCCTTGTTGATGATCCAGTTCTGGCCCGAAATCCGTCCTCTGCCGTTGACCTTGATTGCTTTGGGGGGCGGTCTTCTGGGCGTGATTTTCACGATTCCGTTGCGGCACCTGTTGGTCAACGACCCGGCCCTACCCTTTCCCGAGGGGACCGCGACTGCCGAGGTGGTACGTCTGACCGATTCGGAAGCACCGGGCCTGCATCATCTGGTCGGGGGAGCGCTGGGAGCGGCGACCTACAAATTGCTGCAGGGTGGCGCTGGATTATGGCCGGGCGCCTGGAATGGCGCCGCTTGGTGGGGTTCCTGGCTGGGCGCCGGCGGTGTGGCCTTGTCGCCGGCCTTGCTCGGCGTAGGGGCGCTGGTTGGGATGCGCATTGCAGTGCTCATTTTTGCAGGCGGCGCGCTGGCCTGGGGCATCGGGATTCCGCTGTTGGCGTGGAACACCGAGGCAACATCGGAGGCGCCGTGGGTTCTGGCTCAGCGCTTGTGGTCGACCCGCATCCGCTATGTGGGCGTGGGCGCCATGCTGGTTGGTGGCCTGTGGTCTTTGCTGATTCTGGTGCGCCCGTTGTGGATGTTGCTGGATCCACGGGTATCGGCTGCGCGGGATACATCCGCTCAGGGTTCCGATTTGCCTGCGCCCCTGCTGCGCGGGATGGCGGTACTGCTGGTGGGCGGACTGGGCGCCGTCTGCCTGTGGGTCATGGACGATCCTGTACTGGCCGTAGTGCTCACGGTCATCCTGGCGCTGACGGGATTTCTATTTTCCGCGGTGGCGGGTTACATGGCCGGTTTGGTGGGCTCCTCCCACAATCCCGTTTCCGGCATGACCATCGCCACGATCTTGCTGACTGCCTTGCTGTTGCGACTCCTGCTGGGCGCCGATTTGCCCGGTGGCGCGGGAGCGGTGCTGCTGGTGGGTGCGGCGGTATGCTGCGCCGCGGCCCTGGCCGGTGACAACTTACAGGATCTCAAGGCAGGCGCATTGCTCGGCGCCTCGCCGTGGCGTCAACAGATCGCGCAGATCGTGGGCGTGGTCGCCGGCGCGCTGGTGATGGCGCCGGTGCTCATGTTGCTGGAACAGGCCTATGGCTTTGGCCCGGCCGATGCGGCGCATCCCCATGCCTTGGCCGCTCCCCAGGCCGGATTGATGGCGGCCTTGGCCCAGGGTGTATTCGTCGGTGATCTTCCCTGGTGCATGATCATGATAGGCGTTGCGTTGGGGGCGGCAGTGATCCTGTTGGATCGCGCCCTGATGTGGCGCGGCAGCACTTGGCGGGTGCCGGTGCTGGCGGTTGCGGTGGGGGTGTATCTGCCGGTGGAATTGTCGGCAGCCATCTTTTTGGGCAGTTTGCTGCGGTGCGGCACCGCTGGATCAACGACTCAGCATGATCCCGGCCTGTTGCGGGCCGCTGGCTGGATTACCGGCGAAGCCTTGGCAGGAATTGCCCTGGCCGCGTGGGTGGTGCTGGGCGGGACGAGTCTGTTCATACGGCCGCCCGGTGGCGAGATGGCGTGGATATGGGGGCTGAGCGCATTGGCCGTGCTGGCCTATCCGTTGTGGCGATCGGTTGGATCCCGTGCGGTGTGAGGCATCGCGGTGGGTGGCATCAGAAGATCCCCTTCGATGCAGGCCCGCGCTTGATCGCGCAGCTGGGCCAGCGCGCTGCGTTGGCGTCCACGAGGCTGAATCGCGGGATGGATGCGCACCCGCAAGGGCGCCCGGAACATCCGCCAGCGGCCATCGTCGGGCAGCACTGCAGCGGTTCCCGTCAGACTCACCGGGACCACTGGCCAGTCCAGTTGGGCTGCGGTCAGAAATGCGCCGAGCCGGAATGAGCCCAGTAATCCCGCAGCCGGAATGGTGCCTTCGGGGAAAAACACCAGAGAGGTGCCGTTTTGGGCAAGGCGCAGGATCGATCGGGCATCGCGGGCCGCCTGGTTGGCATCCCGGCGTTCCACAAAGGCGGTCCCTACCCGGCGCAGCAGCCAACCGGCCAGCGGAACCCGCGTCATTTCGCGCTTGGCCACGAACACGTATCCGGCCGGCAAGACACCCATGAGCAGCAAACCGTCCAGATAGCTGGCATGGTTGGCGACCACGATGGCACCTTCCGTGGGCAGATTGTCCAGGCCGGTTACGGTGGGGCGCAGGCCGCACAGTGTCCAGGCCAGGCGCATGCCCTGCCGTGCCATGCCCTGACGCCGGTGCAATCCCGGTAGAATCAGCACCAACACCCCGCAACTGGCGAGGACCAGGGTGAAGCTCAGTCGGCACCAGAGGGTGTAGATCACGGTGGCCAGCGTGGACGGAACAGCGGGGCGCGCGGACATGGATGAGCCGGGAAAGACCAAGGGAAACCTCTTATGCGCATGAATCGGGTCGACGTCAAGGAGGATGGCGGGTGAACGGCGCCCAGGGTCGAGGGACTCGGGTTTTCCTGCCTGCTGGCGAACTGTCCTGGCCGGTGCAGCGGCGCCAGTTCTGGGTGCGCTATTTCTTCATTGCCCTGCTGGTGTTGTATTTCCTGAGCCTGGAGACCGCCGCCCCCGTCCTGTGGGGACTGGATGGGGTGCTCTCTATCGCGGCCGTCTATGCCGGTGTGATGCTGGTGCTGATGATCTGGGCGCGCTGGCGTCCGGTTTCACCAAGGCGGGTGGCGGCGAGTCTCTGGCTGGATTACCTGATCCTCGGATTGATCGTGGCGCATGATCCCAATCCTGCCTTGCCTACGGCGCCGATCCTGCTGACGGTCTTGTTCGGCCACGGCCTGCGCTTCGGGCCGCTGGCGCTGGAGTCGGTGCTGGCGGGTAGTTTCCTGGTATTGCCGGGCATCATGACCCTGCGTGCCCTGCTGAGCGGCATCATGCCGGAGACTGCCACTTTCCTGACGCTGTTTCTCTATGCCGTGCTGGCCATGTATGGCGCGATGCTGATCTGGCGCAGCGAGCGCCTGCGGCGGCGTCTGGATCGCCACAGCCCCCGGGACGAAACCAGTGGCGTGCTCACCCGACGCGCACTGGCAGAGCAGGCCGAGGTGCTGTTCAACCTGCACGCCCGCAGCGGACGTCCATTGAGCCTGATCCTGTTCCAGGTTCCGCTGTTCCAAACCGGACCGGATTTGGAGGGTGCAGCGGGCCTGTCGCGGCGGTTGCTGCGCACCTGCGGGGAGGTGCTGCGTTATGGATTGCGCAGTTACGATCTGGCGGGACGGCAGGATAGCGACCGCTTCGTCGTGCTGTTGCCGGATACCGATGCAGCTCACGGCGCGGCGGTGGGCGAGCGCCTGCAACTGTCCCTGCAGCGGCGCCTGGGTCAGGTGGGCGGCGAGGAGGTGAG